>JBARVS010000475.1:0-2312 GCA_049646385.1 Phormidesmis sp.
GCTTTAGAAAAGTCCAGCGTTTTGCCATACATATCCGTCACGCGGCCACCAGCTTCTTCCACAACAATCACGCCCGCTGCATGATCCCAAATTTTTTCCTGGTAGCCGGGATATTTGGGAGAAGGCAAGCGCAGATAAAGAACGGCGTTGCCTGAGGCGACTGCGCCATATTTGGCCTGGGAGTCCATGCGGATAGACTCGGTGGTGACGCCTGCGGCCTGCGCGATCGCCCGCTGCAAACTCTGGTCACCATGCCCCGACTCCACGCTCTCTACAAAGCGAAAATGTGCCTTATCTGCTGAACTTGTGACTTTAATCGGCTCGGGTGTGCCGTTTGCGATCGCCTGCATCGTCGCTCCTTCACCCCGCACCGCCGCAAATAAAATGCCCGTCGTCAATCCGCTCTTAAGATTCAACGTCAGCGCTGGGCAGGCCAACACGCCTACCTTAATATCACCATCGGCCACCATCGCCAGGGCCACCGCGTACTGATCCTTTCGCAAAAAGCCCTTGGTGCCATCAATCGGGTCGAGCGTCCAATAGCGACTCGCCACTGTGCCGTTGCCGTGATCGATCCACTGCGTAACTGCCTCGGGTGTGGCATCGGGCTCAACCTGCTTTACATAGTCCGTCACCTGCTGCAATCGCTTAGCCATTTCAGGCGTTTTTAGCTCAGCGGCATCTTCTTCACCCACCACCGGATCGTTTGGGAAAGCCTCAGCTAGCGCCTTACAAACGACTGCCTGTGCGCCAAAATCAGCCACGGTCACCGGGCTTTTGTCCTTTTTTTCGATGGCTTCAGGCACCATGGTTTTGCGCACCTGCTCGCAAATGGTGGCGGCGGCGGTAACGGCGGCGATCGCCACACTTTTCTCTTGCTCAAACGACATAAAAATAACTCATCATATAAATAACTGCATCAGTCTACTATCTAGCTGAGCCTCACCCCGGATAGCCTACTCATCTAACGCTGCATCCTCATCAATTTCATCCATGTGATAAATCTTCGTCCAGTCGCGAGTTCCCCAATACTGACAGGCAAAAGAAGCGCTGCGGCTCGCCTTTAGCAACGTTTCTGCAAACGAGAGCCGCCCGTAAAAGTGACAAAACGCCCCGTGAAAAATATCGCCCGCGCCCAACGTATCGACCGCCCGAATCTTCGGCACCTCAACTTCGCCGCTGCTATCGGCACCGCGATACAAGATCGGTTCAGCGCCTCGCGTAATCGCCATCTGTGACACACCAAGCCCCTGCAAGTAAGTAAAAACTTCGTCAGCCGTCGCGCATCCTGGTGGCAAAAAGTTAGCAGAAGCCACTACGACATCTGCAACAGTTAGCACCGTCTCAAAATTCGGCTTCCAGCTACCCGCATCTACGACAACCGGAATTTTCTGAGCTTTAGCCCACTGTGCAATTTGAGTCCCTACCGCCATCTGATGCCCATCAATCAACACAATATGGACGCCCGCTAAAATGTCGGGAGAGACTTGGCTAGCCCCCATCTGCATGTCTACCGCATTAGTCGCAATCACGGCCCGCTCACCTGTCGCCAAGCTCACCACAATTGAAGAAATCGGCGGCGGCGCTAATCCTTTAGGCGCTAGGTCAGCTAGCGTTACGCCACAGCCCTGTAAGTCTTCGCGTAGCAGCGTTGTCAGCGGATGCTCACCCAGTACAGAAGCAAGCACCGCCCGATTGCCTGCTTTGCCGCCGAGCTGCGCAAAGGCCACCGCTGCGTTTGTAGCAGGGCCACCAGCCACCAGCAGGCTTTTGCTAGCGACCACCTTTTCGTTAGTGGTCGGTGGATGATCGGCCTGATAAAGACAGTCGAGCGTCGTCAGGCCGACAAAAAGTCCTCTTTTGCTATTCACTTTTGCTATTCATTGGTGTCGTTAGGCAGCAGCGAGCTTCATTAAACCGCAAACCTGCGCAGACGGATAGCGAATGCTTGCAGTCAAATGATAATAGCTTTCGTTAATGACGCTAGCTACTGAGATATATTCTAGCTACTGAGATATATTAATGAAACGCGAATGACACATGTTAGAGACATATAGTGACACATGTTGGTAACACGTGACTTGAGCCGACTACTTTATGCTCAAGTTATTCCGTAAATATAGATGGTGATCCAAGTGAAAAGGCTAGGTTTTTTCCAAAAGGCTGAGCGCTCTACTTCAAAAGCCCTAACTTTCTCGCTAACCAATGCAAGGCCAGGAGATAGCCTTCAAATTGTGGCTTTGAAGGGTGATAAGTCAAATGATCGATTACGAGTAATGGGATTAATTCCCGGTGCGCTAATAGAGGTCATG
>JBARVS010000476.1:0-4405 GCA_049646385.1 Phormidesmis sp.
TCCATCAAACTAGAACAGGCATCTTTGTTTCTGTTCTATCCATCAGCGCCGTGAAATAAACGTCGTTTAAATCTGCTTCAACCATCTCAAAGCCTTCTGCCGGTCGAGTTTTGCTCCATACGCGAACATAGCGATCGCCCTGCAACATCCGCGCCGTAATCACCGGCCACTCCGGATCTATCTCCGCCTTGCTCTGCACGCGCCTAGCCCATATCTGACCCTGCAACTCTGCCACCAAACTGCGCGGACTCCCCTGCCTGACAATCTCTCCTTGTTTCAAAATTGCCATATTAGGACACAGCTCCGCCACATCTTCTACAATGTGAGTAGAGAGCAACAGCACTCTATCCTGACTAATTTCGGCCAGTATATTTTGAAAGCGAATTCGCTCTGTCGGGTCGAGGCCAGCGGTGGGTTCATCCACAATCACGAGACGGGGAGAGCCAAGGAGGGCTTGAGCAATGCCGAAGCGCTGCCGCATCCCGCCCGAAAAAGTGCCTAGTTTCTGCGATCGCTGCTCATAAAGGTTCACCAAGGCTAGCTGATGGGCCACCATCTCTTTGCGCTGCTTGCCCTTGGTAAACCCTTTGAAAACCGCAAGCTGATTTAATAAGTCCTCAGCCGAAACATTAGGATACACGCCAAAGTCTTGAGGCAAATAGCCCAGCCGCTGCCGAGCCGAGAGCGGATCGCTCAGCAGATTTATACCATCTAGCATAATCGAACCGCTGTCGGCATCTTGCAAAGTGGCAAGGGTTCGCATCAGCGAAGATTTCCCCGCCCCATTCGGGCCAAGCAGCCCAAAAATGCCTGCGTCCATTTTCAAGGAGATGCCGCGCAGCGCCTGAATACCGTTTGCATATTTTTTGCTGAGATTTTGAATAGAAAGCATACATGCCACCTAATAGGGCTGATCTAAAGACAAAAATCGGATTTGCAACATTTGCAAGTTTACGCCGACTGATAGCGGCAACGAAGATCTTATTGCCTGCCACTATTAATAACTACTCTCAACTATACTGCTTAACTGAGCGGTGAGATGAACGACTTTTCGAGTGGTTTCTTGGCCTACCTCGTCAGGTCATTTCGCATCACTATTTTTGCAATTGCCCATCTTCTATGTGCAAAATTCTGTCGGCAATATCGAGAATACGGTTGTCGTGAGTGACGAGCAGTACGGTGCAGCCCTCTTCTCTAGCGAGGCGCTGCATAATTTCTACAACGTCGCGACCCGATTGGCTATCTAGAGAAGAAGTAGGTTCGTCGGCAAGGATGAGTTTGGGATGGCTGACGAGGGCGCGGGCGATCGCCACTCTTTGTTTTTGCCCGCCCGAAAGATTCTCTGGATAGGCGTCTACTTTGTCTTCTAAGCCAACGGCCCGAAGCAGTTCTACGGCGCGAAACTTGTAGTCTCTTTTGGCAATGCGCGGATGGAGTTTTAGCGCCGTGCTGACATTTTCCCAGGCGCTGAGACAGTCTAGTAAATTGTGATGCTGAAAGATGTAGCCAATCTGGCTGCGGGTCTGTCGAAGCCGAGATTTTTTGGCCCCGTTTAGCTCGTGGCCAAACAGGTTGAGACTGCCCGACTGCACAGAGCGCAAAGCGCCTAGCAAGGTAAGCAACGTGGTTTTTCCACTGCCCGATGGCCCTTCAAGGATGACGACTTCTCCAGTCTCTAACGCAAGCGACACCTCTGAGAGCACGGGTTTACGAAGTGCGCCTTTGCCGAAGGCATGGTTGAGCTGGCTAGCTGAAACGATAGAGGACATATGTTAACAAGCTACGGGGCAAATTGAACTAGAAGACATCGGCTGGATCGGCGGCGCGGAGTTTGTTTGTAGCGATCGCCCCCGAAACAACACACATCACCAGGGTCAACACAAATACCTGAACAGCGACTGCGGTTTTCATCACCAACGGAACGCGGGTAATCAAAACCAGTAGCTGATACACGCCAAAGGAAGCAAAATAACCGGGTACAAATCCGAGTACGGCTAAGATTATTGCCTCTTGTAAAACAACGCCCAGCAGCGTCCGGTCGGCGTAGCCCATCGCCTTGAGGGTGGCGTATTCGGGCAAATGCTCGCTGACATCGGTATATAGCACTTGGTAAACAATGACAATGCCGACCACAAAGCCCATCGCTGCGCCAAAGTTAAGCACTTTTCCGTTGGGCAAGGAGGCGCGAAAGGCTTGTTCGGCGGCGGCCAGTTCTGTTTGGGTGAGGACTTTAATTGAGTTGGGAAGAGCGGATATGAGGCGCGATCGCACCCCCTCCAAATCTTCTCCTGCCGCCAAACCCAAACAGCCCACGCTCACCCGATCCAAACTTTCAGCCCCATACCACTGGGTATAGCTCCAGTCGCTCATCACCACATGGCCATTGTCAAACAGGGTGCTCCCCAGGCTAAACAAACCAGCCACATACACCCGCTGGTTATTCATCAGCGTATTGACACTGCCAGCGGACTGAAACTGTTCAACCACCGGGCCAAGTTTCTCCTGCCCCAGCCGGTCGTAGAGCACCGCACTCGGCGCACTTAAGAGATCTTTTTGTCGGTCAATCTCAGGAATAGCCAAGACCGGCTGCTGTGGATTAAACGCTAAAATCTTCACAGAGTTAGAAAATAGCTGAAACGATTCTGAAGTATCGTCACTTTCAGAGCTATTTTCAGATCGGGCCAGATCTTCTGGATTCACCCAATTAGAGAACTCTATATACAAAGGACTGGCTGATTCGACACCCTGCACCGCATCCGCCTGATACAGATAAATTCGAGGAAACGTTCCTAGATCGATATTGGGCGCGTAGGCAGAGACTAAAAACAAATCTCCTTGAAGATGGTCGGGCACCAGGGTGACGCCATCAAACAGCATGTCCTTTAGCCCGAGCTGAGTAAAAATTAAAATATTAGAAAAAGCCACCCCCATAATCGCGACCAGCAGCCGCACCTTGCGATGGGTAAGCTGCGCCCAGCCCAGCGGTTTGCGAGCCTGCCAATAGGTTTTAAGAGAGGACTTTGGCCGTTTCATAGCGTATCAATTTCAACCCGCACCTGCATATTGGTCAGGCTCGAAACTTTCTCACTATCTTTGGGATCTATTTGCAGGCGCACTTCTACCACGCGCTGATTTTCATCGGTGGTGGGATCGGTTGAACCGTCGCTTAAGCTGCGCGATCCGATTTGCAACCCTACATAAATGACGCTGGCTTGCAGAGCGCCCTCAAAGCCGCCGTATTCGCTAGTAATCGTCGCCGTTTGCCCCACAGAAACTTGAGCGATATCCGTCTCATAAATTTCGGCAACGGCCATCATTTGCTGCGTGTTGCCCAGCTCAATAATACCTTCTTGCGTATTTACCCGCTCTCCCACCCGCGTATTGATGCGCAAAATTTGTCCCGCTGTGGGCACCCGCACCTGAGTCTCTTCCAAATCCGCCCGCCGCTGTTCTACCGCAATCTCAGCGCGCTCTAACTCAGTTTGGGCAACCGCGACATCGGTAGGCCGCACCTCGCTTAAGGCGCTAAGCGAACTGCGCTCCTGCTCGATTTGCTCAGCCATCGTTTGGGTCATATTGCTGAGCTGGGCCTGACTTTGGGCTAAAGCTGATTGAGCGATCGCCAGCGTCTCGGTAGACTGATCGAGCTGATCCTGACTCAACGCGCCTGCCTGTACAAGCGAGCGGTTTCGCTCCTGGGTAATTTGGGCCTGACGCAGCTCTGCTTCGGCGCTGGTGATCACCGCCTGCCGCTCTAAGGTTTGATTTCGCTGCTGGGCTTCGAGTTCGGATATTGCTGCTTGCCTAACCGCAATATCTGCCTGCTTGCCCTCTCCAGCCAGTAGCTGATTCAGCCTAGCCTGATGGATTTCCACCGTCTTTTGGGCCTCTTGCAAATCTCGCTGCTGGCGATCAAACCCTTGCAAAACGGCAATCACCTGATTGGCCGTAACAAAATCTCCTTCCGCGACTAAAATTTTGTTCACCCGGCTATCTTCAGCATTCGGCACAGATAGCTGAATGACCTCGCCCTTGGGCTTGATTTGTCCTAGCGCTACGACGCGAGTGGATGCCTGCGCCGCAGCGGTTTTGTCTTGAGTTTCTAAGAGAGATTCTGGCGATGCCTGAGAGCAGCCTACGCATAAAATTCCGGCAAATGAGATTCCGGCAAATGCTAAAGCAATCCCATAGGCATTGGCCCAATGAGCGCGTGGCATAAAAAAGACTTTACAACAGCTATCCCTAAGCGTAGGTCAGCGTTGCCAGAATAAAAGCTGAGGTCGTCAATTTGTTACAATCTAAAGTAGAGCAATCTCTAATACGTATAGTAAACCGCAGTTAGATAGCGACATGTTCGTCAGCAGGGTTTAGCGTGCTATGCCCCTACCAGCCAGCGGTTTTGTAG
>JBARVS010000477.1:0-6021 GCA_049646385.1 Phormidesmis sp.
ATCGCCTTCATGCGTGAGCATCATACGCAACAGCCTAATTTGAGCGCGATCGCCCAGCATTTAAACCTGAGCGAGCACCACTTTCAAAAGCTCTTTACGCAGTGGGCGGGCATCAGTCCCAAGCGATTTTCGCAGTACCTAAGCGTTGAATATGCCAAGTCAAAAATTGCCCATGCGCCCAACCTGCTTGACCTCGCCACGGAAACTGGCCTGTCGAGCCCTGGCCGACTGCATGACTTATTTGTGACGTTAGAGGCGCTTTCTCCAGGGGAGTATAAAACGGGCGGCGCTGGCTTAGAGATTTGCTATGGCGTTCATGACACGCCGTTTGGTGAGGCGCTGATTGCAACCACTAATCGAGGAATTTGCAATCTTTACTTTTTGGCGATCGCTCAAAACCACCCAGCACAAACTCCTAACGAACAGGCTGAACAGATTCTTCTTAAGCAGTGGCCCGCCGCTAAAATTACCTTTGACAATGCCATGACGCGGCCCCTATGCGATCGCATTTTCGCACCGCTCACCCATCCAGCCCAAAAGCCGCTAACGCTGCTGGTAAAAGGCACCAACTTTCAAATTCAGGTATGGCGAGCCCTGCTACGAGTGCCCTTTGGCGAAATGGCAACCTATCAAACCATAGCTGAAATTATTGGCAAACCTACCGCCGCTAGAGCCGTTGGCACAGCGATTGGCAGTAATCCGATTGGCTACCTAATTCCCTGTCATCGGGTGATTAGAGCCTCAGGCGCGCTAGGCGGCTATCTTTGGGGACTAGAGCGTAAAGTCGCGATGCTGGGCTGGGAAGCTAGCCAGATATCTCTAGCTCATTCATCGGCCCATTCATTGGCTCAATCATTGGCTCATCAGCCCTCTTCTGCTACTGACGCTGCTATTGACGATACGGCTGAGGCCGCTGCTGAGGCTCTAACAGAGTGCGTCCCACTTTTGCAAATTGGCCTCGGCCCTCACCCTAAATCCCTCTCCCTAAGGGAGAAGGACTTGAATCTGGCTCCCTTCTCCTTCGGGAGAAGGGCTGGGGATGAGGGTTCTTTGACATGAGAGCTTCAGATGTAGGCGTGCTTTTGCTGCTAGCCGCACTGTGGGGCGGTTCTTTTTTGTTTATGCGCATTGCTGCTCCGGTATTAGGCCCAGTGTGGCTGATCGAAATTCGAGTTTTGCTCGCTGGACTTGCCTTAATTCCGCTATTGCTGAAAGCGAATGCGCCTAAAGAATCCAAGCCTGAGCAAGCTAGCCTCAACCCTATCGAACCTCATTCCATCCCTCCTGATCAGAGCTTGGGTGCTAAAATTCGCGCTAACCTTTGGCCGCTCATCATCGTCGGCGCTTTAAACTCTGCGTTCCCTTTCGTGCTGTTTTCGTTTGCATCTATCTCTTTACCCGCTGGATTTATCTCAGTGCTCAATGCCACCTCGCCTTTGTTTGGCGCAATGGTGGCGGCGGTTTGGCTAAAAGAAAAGCTAACGGCAAATCGGATAGTTGGCCTAGTTTTAGGGCTGGCGGGCGTGATGGTGCTGATGGGGTGGCAACTGGTTGCGGTAACGCCTGCTTTTGTGATGGCTTGCGGGGCGTGTTTGGCAGCGGCTTTGATGTATGCGATCGCTGCTCCCTACATCAAGCAACGGCTTACAGGCACTTCCCCGCTGCTGATTGCCACCGTTAGTCAGCTAGGCGCAGCGCTCATCCTCGTGCCAGCACTACCCTTTACCGTCCCATCGGCCTTTCCTAGCCCAATGGTTTGGCTCTCAGTGCTGGCGCTAGCTCTGCTTTCGACCTCGCTAGCCTATCCGCTCTACTTTTTGCTCATCCAAAACATTGGATCGACCAAAGCGCTAACGGTGACCTTTTTAGTGCCTGTATTCGCCATGATTTGGGGGGCTTTGGTGCTGCAAGAGCCGATTACCCGCTCGATGGTATTTGGCTGCGCTTTAATTTTGCTAGGTACTGCTTTTGCTAACGGCTTACTTAAGCGCCAGTCGGCATAGCTGATTCGAGTTTGGGAGTAACTGATTCGAGTTCGGTAGCAACTGATTCGAGTTTGGCGGAGCTGATTCGAGTTCGGTAGCAACTGATTCGAGTTCGGTAGAGTTGATTCGAGTTTTGGAGGAGCTGATTCGAGTTTGGTAGAGCTGATTCGAGTTTGGCAGCAACTGATTCGAGTTTGGTAGAGCTGATTCGAGTTTGGCAGCAACTGATTCGAGTTTGGTAGAAGCCGATTTTAGTTCGGTAGCAACTGATTCGAGTTTGGTAGAGCTGATTCGAGTTTGGTAGAAGCTGATTTGAGTTTGGGAGGAGCTGATTCGGGTTTGGTAGTGGGCGATCGCCCTGAGCATAGCATCAGCCTTGAATAACTTAAGGACAAACTCGCACTGCCGCCGTAAAGTACCCTTGAAGAGGCTGCTTTTTTGAAAGTGCCATCAAGCTTGCAGTCCTTTTCAACTGGTCAACGGATGGAATCTTTGATAGGGCTTTCACCGCTCTGTGCATCACTTTTGGCATCACCTTGGCCGCCGACTTGGGCACCGATCTGGATGTCTCAACTCGGTCAGTCTGGAGCTTTTCACTTCTTTCAAGAAGAGCCGATTGGAGAGTTTGCCCTGCTGCTGGCAATTACGTTAATTGTGCCGCCTATTTTCGAGCGGCTGAGGCTACCGGGCGTGTTAGGGCTGCTCGCGATGGGCGTAGCGCTTGGCCCCAATAGCCTCGGCCTATTGTCGGCACAGTCTCCCTCGGTAGAGCTGCTAGCTGACGTGGGGCTGCTATATCTGATGTTTGTGGCGGGGTTAGAAATAGACCTTGAGCAACTGCGCAAAGTAAAACACCGAGCCGCAGGCTTTGGCGCACTGACGTTCACGCTGCCCCTAATAGCGGGCATTGTCGTCGGGCGCGGGTTTGGCTTTGATTGGAATGGCGCGGTGCTGATGGGATCGCTGCTAGCCTCTCATAGCCTGATGACCTATCCGATTGTGAGGCGGCTAGGGGTCGTTGCCAATGAAGCGGTAACGGTGACGATTGGGGCAACCATTTGCACCGACATCGGAGCGCTGGTGATTTTGGCTGTTTGCCTGGGGATTAATGAGGGCGGCTTTAGCGCTGTGCGACTGCTGAGCCTGCTAGGGCTGCTGAGCCTGTATACGCTGGTGGTTTTGCTAGGGCTAAGCTGGGCCGGACGCGAGTTTTTTCGGCGCTCTAGTGAAGATGAAGGCAATCAGTTTTTGTTTGTGCTGCTAGCGGTTTTTGTAGCGGCGCTAGGCGCAGAACTTATCGGCGTAGAAAAGATTGTGGGTGCCTTTTTGTCGGGGCTGGCCGTGAACGATGTGCTGCGCGATGGCCCGGTCAAAGAAAAAGTGGTGTTTGTCGGCAGCGTTTTATTTATTCCCATCTTTTTTGTCAACGTCGGGCTGCTGATTGATTTGCCTGCTTTTGTGCAAAGCCTGTCTGCTTTTTGGCTGGCGCTGGCGATTGTCGTGGCGCTGGTGACCAGCAAGTTTTCAGCGGCACTGGTGGCTAAGCTGAGCTTTCGCTATAGCTGGCGCGAAATGCTGACCATGGGCTCAATGTCAATTCCGCAGGTGGCGACAACGCTGGCCGCAACCCTGGTAGGAAATCGGGCCGGAATGCTGAGCGATGACGTGCTCAATAGCGTGGTAGTGATGATGCTCATTACCGCGACGCTGGGCCCCTTGCTGGTGTCACGAGTAGCGGTTGGGCTACCTGTGCCGGAGGTGGCGGCGCGGGCAGAAGAAGTTTGGCTGCGGCGAGCGAGCGATCCGCCTAGTCGGTCACCAGACCAGTCATCAGATCAGTCACCAGATCGGTCACGGGCCGATGCCACTTTGCAGGCGGGCGGCGATGAATCCCTCAATCAATCTGTTTTTACGGTGGTTGTGCCAGTCTATAATCCTCAGACTGAGCAGGCTTTGATGGAGCTAGCGGCTTTGTTAGCCCAGCAGCAAAAGGGGCAGATTGTGCCGCTGGCCATTACGGTGGCAAGGCCGCATATGACGCAATTTCAGCTAGAGAGCGCCGTGAGCAAAAGTGAGGATCTGCTGGAAAAGGCCCGACTGTTCAGCCAAGCCTTTCAAGTTACAGCCAAGCCTCTTTTGCGAATCGATGAAAAGATTGCCTCTGGCATTTGCAGAGCGAGTCAGGAGCAAAAGGCTAGTTTGATTGTGATGGGCTGGGGCAGCACTAGCAGCCTGCGAGCGCGGTTGTTTGGCACGATTGTAGACAGCGTGTTTTGGGAAGCGCCTTGCTTGGTAGCGGTTGCCCGACTGCTGATCTCGCCGAGTCAAATTGAGCGTATTTTAGTGCCTGTTGAGAATTTTTCAGCGCGATCGCTGCGCATGGTTTCGTTTGTATATCGACTAGCAGAAGCGACTCAGGCAAACGTTACCCTCATGCATGTTTTAAGCCGCTCCCTGCCAGAATCCTCAGCGCAACAGGCACAGCAGCAGCTAAAGCAGCTCACCCTTAAGGCCCCCAACACCTCCGTAGAATCGACCCTGGTGCGAGGTGACGACGTAGCCAAGGCTATTTTGCACGAATCTCAAACCTTTGACTTAGTGGTGCTTCACTCGCAGCAGCATCGCTGGGCCGCCGAAGGATTTGGCTTTAGCACTATTACCAGCCAAGTGGTACAGCAAATGCAGCGCTCAACTATCGTTATGGGTGAGTCGCACCTAACATAAGTGCGTTTGCTTGCGCCATCTGAGCTAATGCCCTTTACTGATGGGAGGATGTTGGCTTGTAAGAATAGGATAGCGATGACTGACGGTGAGGGCAGGCGACTGTGAAAGCTCAGGAGGTGTTACGGCGCTATACAGATGGGGAGCGCAATTTTTGCAATGCGAACTTGCGGGGCGCGAACTTTAAGGGACAGGATCTAAGCGGCGCAGATTTTAGCGGGGCAGATATTCGTAGTGCGAACTTTACGAATGCAAATTTGCGGGGGGCGAACTTTGCAAAGGTGCAGGCAGGTTTACAGCGCCGACGGATGGTATTTCAACTGCTGCTAGTTATCGTAATTGCTTTCATGGCAGGTGTTTTGCAAGGATTCGCAGGGTCGTTTGCGGCATACTTTTTTGACAGCAGTAATTTTAATACCGCGACTGAAGGTGTAGTTGCAGGTGTTGTTTATCTTCTACTTATTGTTGTTGTCTATGCGGCGATCGCCTTACAAGGATTTACCACTCAAGCCTTCGGCGCAATCTTGAGTGCATTTGCAGTGGCATTCGCATTTGCAGTGGCATTCGCATTTGCAGTGGCAGGCGCATTTGCAGTGACATTTGCAGTGGCAGGCGCATTTGCAGTGGCATTTGCAGTGGCAGGCGCATTTGTAGTAGCAGGCGCATTTGCAGGCGCATTTGCAGGCGCATTTGCAGTGGCATTCGCATTTGCAGTCACAGGCGCAATGGCATTTGCAGGTGCATTTGCAGATGCAGTCGCAGGCGTAGTTGCAGTGGAAGTTGCAGTGGCAGTCGCAGGCGCGGTCGCAGTCGCAGGTCTGGTGCTAAGCCTTTATGTTGGGTGGCAAATACGCAAGGAGAATGAGAAGTTTGCCATTGTTCGATTATCTGGTTTGGCCTTATCTACGCTGGGGGGCACCTCCTTTTGCGGAGCCGATTTTATGGGTGCGACCTTTAGCCAAGCTTTGCTCAAAAGCACCAACTTTGCGAACTCTCGGCAGCGAAAAACCATATTTACGCATGTCTGCTGGCAAGGTGCAGACAAACTCGACCGCGCTCGTCTGGGTAGCGCTGTTTTGCAAGACCGCCGAATTCGCATACTGCTAACTACGCCCGAAAAGGGTTATAAGCAGGATCTTACAGATGTCAACCTGCGAGGAGCCAACCTCAGTGGCGTGACCTTAGAGCAGGCGATTCTCAGACGAGCCATCCTCAGCGATGCCCTTTTAAGCGATGCCATTCTCAAAGATGCCATTCTCACAGAAGCACAGGCCGTAAACGCTGACTTTACGGGTGCTTGCCTAACCGGAGCAAC
>JBARVS010000478.1:0-3085 GCA_049646385.1 Phormidesmis sp.
TTGGTGTGGAATGGGTTTTCGCAGGAACATCACAGCATTGTTTCTACCTACACCAACGAGCAAATGGTGGCTTACTGGCGCGGCAATCGGTTTGCAGAGGTGATTTTAATCGATGCTAAAGACTATGACGATGCCAATCAGTCTGGCCCCTATGTAGACAGCACTGCTTTTTCTGCTGACCAGCGGCTGGTATTTACCCAGGCGATTTTAGAGGCCACTGACAAGGCGGCTAAGTCGGCGCTGGGCGGCGCTCAAACGGTACTGATTGTAAAGCAGCTAAAGGGCGCGGGCGTTCACAAGCGAGGGTCACAGTCTCATAACTTATATCCAGGAGACAGCCTAGAAAAAGACTATGTGGTGGCGGCGCTGGAACGTTTGGCTTTGGCCCCTCAAGAATGGCAGCTGGTAAGGACTAATTTTGTGCGATCGCACGCTGGCCCCGCCGCCCAAACCGCCGTTACTGAATCTGAGCTGCCCGTTGCAGATCTGGGCACGCTGCCGCTCAATGAGTTTGAAGTTGGCACCAGCGATAAGCAGGTTGCGACTACGGCTATGGGCACATTGGTTGCCTATGTCGGCCAGCAGGATCCTAACTTTGTGGTGACGAATGCCGATGGCAACGCGGCCTCTGGCATCAATAACATCAACCAAGCGCTGAAGATTATTCATCCGACTCAAGACGATACTTATTTTCAGGGGCCAAAAGGCCAGGTATATGAGCCGCTAAGCGAAGATGCCTGTGCAGGGCTCGCGGCGGCTCAGGCGTTGATGGGAGCCCGCAGCCTGTGGTGCTCTTATGAGTCATTTGCAGTGAATGGACTACCGATTTGGCAGACCGTCACTCAGGCAATGACTGAGCTGCGTCGGCCAACGCCTTCTACCATCTGCTTATTTACAGCTGGGGCGCTAGAGCAAGGGCGCAATGGCTGGACGCATCAGCGCCCAGAAATTGAAAATTACTTTGCGGCGATGATGCGCAACGGCAATATTTTTCCGCTGTTTCCAATCGATGCCAACAGCATTCAAGTTTGCTACGACTGGGCACTAGGCACTCAAAATAAGGGGATTACCATCACCGCTAGCAAATCACCTTTGCCCGTAAGAACCACCTTCGCACAAACCCAAGAAGCGCTAGCTAAGGGCGCTGTGCTTTTGCAGGAAACCCCAGGTAAAAAAACGGTTGTATTTGGGGTAGTGGGCGATATGATGCTCATTCCGGTGCTAGATGCGGCTAGGGCGTTGGACGAGCGCGGGGTAGGCTCCAAGGTTGTGGCGATTGTGAGCCCTCGGCGGCTTTATCGGCCGAGCGATGTGGCGTGGGAAAGCTGCACGCAGCCAGAGGGTGATTTCTTAAGCGATGCTGAGTTTGACGATCTCTTTAGCGGCGATGCCCTGATTGGCGTAACGGGTGGGGCGAGTGCGATGGTAGAGCCGCTGATGCTGCGCAGCGCCCTGCCTCGCGATGTAATGGCCTGGAAACGCGGGGAAACAGCCGCTAGTGCCGGACAGCTATTTGCCTTGAATGGCCTGACGGCTGAAAAGCTAGCTGATCGAGCAAAGCACTTGCTATCGTTTGATGTTTAATTCGATTTGTCCAATTTAACTTGTCTAATTTAACCTGCTTTAATTTAACCTGCTTTAATATGACCGTGGTTAGGACGCTTAGCAGGTTAAAGGATAGCGAATCTGTCTAAAGGTAGCTATTTTCATTGATCAGATTCCTCCTTTGACAGACGCTATTTTGGGCTGGTTTTGGTGAAATGATTGTAAGTACATACTGGAGATACATACTGCATGAAACCCATCAACATCGGCCTAACCGAAGAGCAAAGACAAGGCGTAATTGACCTGCTAAATAAAGATCTTTCTGATTCTTATCTGCTAGTTATTAAAACTAAAAAGTTCCATTGGGATGTAGTCGGCCCTCAGTTTAGAACGCTACACCAGCTTTGGGATGAGCAGTATGAGGCGATCAGCATGAATATTGATGCGATCGCTGAGCGCATTAGAGCATTAGGCGGCTATCCTATCGGCACCGCAAAAGGCTTTTTAGATAACGCCACCATTCGCGAGCACGCAGGCGACTTGCCCGATGCAGATGCGATGGTAGAGCGCTTGGTGGGCGATCACGAGCAGATTATCCGCAACTTGCGCAGCCATATCGACGAGTGTAGCGAGAATCATCACGACGAAGGCACGGCTGACTTTTTGACTGCGCTAATGGAGCAGCATGAAGAAATGGCTTGGATGCTGCGTTCTTTCCTAGAGGGCCAAAGCCTAAAGCCTAGCGGCCAGCGTGAAAGTGAGCTTAAAGTACCTGCGCAAGTGTAGGCCAGCTAGGGCTATAAGCTAAATTCCAGCTTCTGATTTATAGGCCGATTATTTAACTAATAATCGGCCATTTGTTTGTCATTTGTTTTAAGAGCTAAAGGTAATCAAGATGGAACAAGAATACAAAGCAGAACGCACGGTTTGCGCAGTCTTCAAAGAGCAGAAGCAGATAGATGCAGCGATTAGAAGACTGTTGGATAGAGACGTATCACGCGATCATATTTCTGTGATGGGTCAAAACTTTGAGAGTGAAACGCGCATCTCTGGCTTTTTGACTAAGAAAGATGTGATCTTAGGGGGGCTACGTTCGGGAGCCGTGTTTGGCTCTTTGTTTGGCTCTTTGCTAGGGTTGCTGACAGGCGTGGGCGTTTTGTTTATTCCATTTGTGGGGCCGATAGTGGCTGCAGGGCCAATTGGAGGCTTGCTGTTGGGCGCAACCAGTGGGGCGATCGCGGGCAGCGCGGGCGCGGGGCTTGCTTCTGTGCTGGTGTCTTTGGGCCTGCCTGAGGAAAAAGCCGCTATTTACCAAACTCGGCTCAAGGCAGGTGAGTATGTGGTGATGGCTGAAGTGGTAAGCGATCGCACTGGCGAAGTACAGCTCCTACTAGAAAGCGCAGGCGGGCAGGAAGTCCACACGCTTGAGCAGCCGCTGCCTCGCGCTTGCAGCGGTGAGTGTAACGGTGTTGAAAGCTTGTCGCCAGAAGTACGCAACCATCTATCTGAAGCAGCCCAGCAAGACTTTGTAGAAAAGTAC
>JBARVS010000479.1:0-5667 GCA_049646385.1 Phormidesmis sp.
GCCTAGAGGCTAGCAAAATAACGCCCGAGATATAGTTGCTCAAAACGTCTTTTAGGCTAAAACCAATGGCTACGCTGGTGAGCCCCAACGCGCCTAGCATCGTAGCAAAGTCAATGCCCCATACGCCCAGCGCTATTACCGCACCGACAATCCAAACGCCCCCGTAGCCCAGCCGTCCTATTAGCACTTCAGTGGCATGGTCGCCTTCTGTTCGCTCTGCCCAGCGAAAGGCGCTGTAGCGAACGCCTTTTGCCACTAGCCAGGTTGCAATAATGACAATTAATACGCCAATGAGGGCGGGAATGCTGCCAATGGCGTTTTTACCAAATTGGCGAATGGTGGCATTTAGCCTTTGCAATACGTCAATGGCAACCGGCGGCTTTTGAAAGCTTTTGCTCAGCCGCTCGGCCCAGTCCTTGGCTAGCTCTTCTAGGGGCAGCCCAAAGTCTTCCGCATCTTGCCCGGTGACGGTCATTAACACGCGATTGTTGGCCTGTATGGTAACAATGTCTTGGCCGCTAGTGGGTGAGGTGGTAACCTGCACGCTGCCCTCGGTGCGCTCTAGCAGGCTGGCAATGCGGCGGCTGATAATGGCTGCTCGCTGGCTAGCCGCCAGATCGTTAAGGCTGCCTACTTGAAAAACGGGCTGGCCTCGCACTAGGACATCGGCAAAATAGATGCCATCTCCTGGCGCGGCGACGGCGCTGGTATCTGCGGGGGGTGTGGTGGGGGTTGCATCGTCGGTGATGATCTGTTCAGCAGCGGTTCCTTCGGCAGCTTCTCCGGCGGCTTCTCCGGCGGCTTCCTCTTGGCCGACCACCGGGATAGCTGGCGATGCCAAGACTAAAGTTAAGGTGACTAAGCTAGCTATAAACCAACGCTTTCTCATATTTTGTGTAGGTGGCGGCACAATCCGTATCACTTTTGGCTGTATCACTTTCGGGTATTTTTGGCGCGATCGCCTTTCTCTAATTACATAGCTTCTCTTTAAATGACCTATCGAGTTCAGCAAGTTATGAACCGAGCTTAGTAAGTTGCGAATCGAGATCGGTTGCTTAGCAATCGAGTTCGATAGGTTGCGAATCGAGTTTGATAGGTTGCGAATCGAGTTTGATAGGTTGTGAATCGAGTTCGGTAGGTTGTGAATCGAGTTTGATAGGTTGCGAATCGAGTTTGACAGGTTGTGAACCGAGTTCGGTTTGTAGATAAAAAAATAGAAAAGGCTAGGCAAGCCCTATAGATCGAGCGCATCAATTCCTTGCTTGCTGTAGTAGATGCGAAGCTTAATGCCTAAGGTAATTTGTTTCATAATCCAGTACAGCACCGCCAGGATAACGAACGTGACGAATATAACCGCTGCTGGACGCTTGGTGGTGAGCGTGTTGAGCGTGATTACCAGGACGCTGGTGGGGTCGGTGGCCAAGTCCCAACTGTTCAATCTCACGAAGCGCCCTAAGTATATGCCAATGGCGCTAAGGGCGTGAACTAACAGCTCGGTCGGGAGAATGAAGCGATCGCTGCCTTTTTTCTTGAGGTAGTAAGCCTGGTTGAGCAGTGAAAGGGTGTAGGCTTCAAAGCTGAGCAGAATAGCGATCGCGTGTAGCGGAATAAACACCAGCGCAATCACCCATACCTTTAGCCCGCCTGAACTGGTGCCTTTAATTAAGTGAATGATATCGGTGAGCACATAGGGCGCGTTGGGTAAAAAGGCAATAAAGGCCACCAGGCCCAGCCACCACAGCGCGCTGCGCCTGCTTTTTTCTCGCTTGAACAAAAACAGGCTCATCACCACCGAAATAACGCCCAGCGCCAGCCACCAAAGAATTTTTAGATGGGCCGTGCGATCGCCCGCTGAAATTGCTTCTAGCAGCTGCATTTGCGCCTGCATCACGCGCGGTAGCCGAGGCCACAGCCCCACGACGCCCACCGCCGTCATCACAACAAAAGCGCCGCCGAGCTGTGTTTTAGAGAGGCGATCGCGCCGAAACAGCAAATAGCTCAAAAACAAGGGCACCGCCGCTAAAAACAAATTCCACAGAATCCACCCGCTATACACGCTGTTAAAGGCGGCAGAGACATCTCTTAAAACTGAATGCAAAAACATAGGCGGGCACTATTAGCGGTTACGTTTACCCACACTAATTCAAAGTTTTAGGGCTGTATTACTTTACCGACTTTTTCCCACCTTCCCAGACAATCCTTGAGCAATGGGTTATTAGCATTGTGATAGATTTGTACAAGTAACTAGACAAGTAAACCGAATGAAAATAGTCACCTTTAGCGAAGCCAGAAATCAGCTCAAAAGTGTTTTAGATCAGGTCGTTGAAGATGCAGACTACACCGTTATCACACGCCGCGATGCCGACGACGCGGTGGTCATGTCTCTCGATTACTTCAATAGCCTGTTGGAAACCGTCTACCTGCTGAAGTCTCCAGCAAACGCGGCTCATCTAGAGCGCTCCATCGCGCAGTATAAACAGGGAAATGTAGCCGAGCAAGCGCTATTGGGCGATGGGTAATCGGCGGCTAGCTTTTACCGATGAGGCGTGGTCTAGCTACATTTATTGGCAAAGCCAGGATAAAAAGACGCTTAAAAGGATTCATAAGCTGATTAAAGCAATCAACAGCGAGCCTTTTGGTGGCATCGGTAAACCCGAGCCTTTGAGAGAAAATCTATCTGGATTATGGTCGCGCCGAATTGATGACTCTCATCGCCTGGTTTACGCCGTAGATGATAGCCACGTGACCATCATTTCCTGTCGCTACCACTATTGATGGGTTAGACATAGCGGACTAGAGGATTTAAGCAACTAAGTCCACAATGGCAGCCATCAGATCGTCTAGCTCAACAGGCTTGGTCAAATGGTGCTGAAAGCCCGCGCGAAAAATGTTATCGGTATCGCTGACGGCGGCATAGCCAGTAATGGCGATCGCAGGCAACCCCTCAAACTCCTCATCCGCCCTGATCTGTCGAATCAGCGAAAACCCGTCTTCACCGGGCAGGCTAATATCGCTAAGCAATAAGTCGATAATGCCTTCTCCTACCAGCTTGTCTAACGCCTCAGTCACAGAGATTGCCGCAATCACAGTCGCGCCCTGCGCCTCTAACATCATGGTCAAAATCTCTAAGTTATCAATATTGTCTTCTACGACCAAAATGCGCAAACCTGCCAAAAAGTCTTCTCCAATCGGCGTTGGGCGCACCAGATCAACGGGCGGAATGCCTTCAATCAGCGGCAGCGTAATGGTCAGCGTAGCACCCTCACCGATGCCGGGGCTGCTGATATGCACCGTGCCCTGATGCGCTTCAACAAAGGTTTTTACAATTGCTAGGCCCAAGCCAAGCCCGCCATACTGCCGGGTGTTCGAGCTGTTGGCCTGACGAAACCGATCAAACACATGCGGTAAAAACTCAGGCGCAATGCCCTGGCCCGTATCCACAATTTGAATTTGGCCCTGATGGTGAGTGTAGGTGAGCCGGGTGCTGACTTGGCCGCCGGGAGGCGTAAACTTAATGGCGTTAGAAAGGCCGTTGCTAAAAACCTGCCGTAGGCGGTCGGGATCAAAATAAAAGTAGCCCGGTGAATCGGCAATGGTCGCGGCTAGCTGAACGTTGGCTTGCTCGGCAGCAGGCAGCATACTTTCTACCACGCTGTTGACCAAATCGCTCAAATCTATCGACGCCTGCCGTAGCTCTAGCTGGCCTTGAATAACGCGAGACACTTCTAGCAAGTCTCCGATAATTCGCGTTTGGGTGCGGGCGCTGCGATCAATGCTGGCTAGGGCGCGATTCAGCAGGGTTGGGTCGGGCGATGGCGACTTTAAAAGAATGTTTGTCCAGCCGGAGATGGTGTTCATCGGGGTGCGCAGCTCGTGAGAAAGTACCGAGAGAAATTCGTCTTTGCTGGCGTTGGCGGCTTCGGCTTCTTGGCGGGCAACTCGGGCTTGGGCGAGCTGAACGCGCTCAGCTTCGGCCTGCTTGCGCTCGGTAATGTCTTCAATCGAGAGCAGAATCATTCTATCTTCGGTGCTGCGCTCAATTTCGCGCGCGTTTAGCAACAGGGTTCTAAGGCCAATTTGCTCGAAGCGCTGGTTAATTTCTAAGTCTTCTATCTGTTTGTTCGTTCGTTCATCAGCTTGTTCAGGCTGGCTGATCAGCGCGGTTTGTAGCTCAGGAATGTTCCATTCACCCTTGCCTAGCTCAAAGAGCGATCGCCCCTCGGTTTCAGCCGCAGATGCTGCAAACACGTCATAAAAAGCCCGATTAGCCGTCACCACTTGCAGCGACTCGCTGAGCACCACTAGCGGCTCACGCACCGTTTCAACAATGCGCTCGGCATACAAACGCGACTTTTCTAGCTGTATCTGCGTTTGTTTGATGTCGTTAATGTCGATGAGGACAACCACCGCCCCGTTAATTACATTGTTAGCCGTGCGATAAGGGCGAATGCGGAGCTGATGCCAGCGGCCATCGTTGCTTTGCACCTCACGCTCTTGGCCGTCAAGGGTGCTGATGACCTCCCCAATTAGCGTCTCTAGCTCAGGCAGGTCAAGATCTACTCGGATGTCGCTAAGGGGCCTGCCTAAGTCGGAGGGAATCAGGTTAAAAAGCGGCTGAGCGCTGGGCGTAAATCGGCGGATGCGCAGATCGTTAGAGAGCATCACCACCGGAATTTTTACGTTGTTAAGCAGGTTGAGCAAATCATCGTTGCTGGCGCTGGCTTCGTCATTGCGAGCCTGCAGCTCTTCGTTGGTTGTTTTTAGCTCTTCATTGGCAGCTTGAATTTCTTCTTTGGCGGTTTGTAGCTCTTCGTTGGTGCTTTGCAGCTCTTCGTTGCTTGATAAAATCTCTTCGTTCGCGGTCGTTAGCCGTTGACTGGTGGCGTCATGTTCTTCGATAGTGGCCTGTAGGTAGGCTTGCGTATTTAGCAGCTCTTGCTTAGTGGCGGCTAGCTCTTGCTCTAGGCGGGCAATGGTAGGATCGGCGCTGGCTTTTGCTGCGGCTGGGCTGCTGGTGATGGGCTCAGACTCAATCAGGGGCCCTGCTTCAAACAGTACCAAGTAGCTGCGCTCCCGAGAGATCGGATCTTTAATCGGCGTTACTTCAATTTGCACGTAGCGAGGATTGTGCTCAATTTGCAGCCCTTCTTTGCGGGCGATCGCATTGCGTCCTTTGGCTTCATCTATGAGCGATCGCAGCTCTAACAGCAGGCTGGGCTGCACCATTTTAATCAGGCTAAAGCTAGGTTCGCCGGGAGCAGGTCGTAAATAAAGGCTAGTATCGCCTCGAAAATGCAAAATATTAAGCTGATTGTCAATCACAATGCCAACTGGGGCATACCGATTGAGCACAATTTGATCGGTCTGTCGCTGCAGGTTTGAGTAGCCCGTGCGCTCAGACGATCCGCCTGAGCTAGGCGCTTGGGGATTGAGCGCGGCATGGTCGCTGGTGACAAAATCAAAACTTAAACGATTGATTGAAGCGCGCTGACTGTAGATCTTATGTTTGGTATCGACTACCGAAAACAGCTCAGAGGTTTCCCTGATGCTCTCAGAGCTGCCTAGCAGCAAAAACCCCCCCGGCTTTAGGCTGTAGTGAAAAATTGCCTTTATCCCCTTTTGCAGGGACGAGGCAAAGTAAATCATCACGTTGCGGCAGCTAATAAG
>JBARVS010000480.1:0-5694 GCA_049646385.1 Phormidesmis sp.
TAAAGAACCACAGCCTTGCTCAGGCTATCAGTGATGCGAGTTGGGGGGAGTTGGTCGGGCAGCTTGAGTACAAGTGCAACTGGTATGGGCGAACGTTGGTCAAGATTGACCGTTGGTTCCCGAGTTCCAAGCACTGCAATCAGTGCCATAGCACCGTTGACAAGCTGCCGTTGAGCATTCGTGAATGGGAGTGCCCGAGTTGCGGAGTTCGGCATGATAGAGATATCAACGCTGCGATAAATGTATTAGCCGCTGGTCGAGCGGTGTTAGCCTGCGGAGCGAGCGTAAGACCCGATAAGCACTAGCTTTGAAGGCGGCTGCTATGAAACAGGAACTTCTCTGGGTGACCGGAGAATCCTACTGGCTTTAGCCGTGGACGTAGTCAATAACATGGCATAAAACTATAGAAGTTAAAAATACTGATACAAGTTTAAGGATCAACCACACTCATTATGCTCAAAAAGATAGCAATAAATGCCCTAGTGCTAGGATTGAGCGCACCCTGGATAGTTCATTTGCCCGCCTTAGCACAGGCAAACTATCCAATTTTAGCGATAGGGAGTACGGGCGAGAGCGTAGGACAGTTGCAAGCTACCCTCAAGCTGCTGGGCTTCTATCAGGGCAAGATAGACAGCACCTATAGCCAATCAACTCTAGAGGCGGTAGCTCAGTTTCAAACCGCAGCTGGCATTACCGCCGATGGCATTGCTGGCCCTTCCACTTGGCAAAAGCTTTTACCCCTGCCCGAAGATATCAGCGCGATCGCTGCTATACCTGAGCCCGAATCACCTGCACCCGAACCGCCTGCATCATCTGAACCAGCGACCTCGGCTGAGCCTTCAGATCCAACGGGTGCAAGCGCATCAACGCCGCTTGAGCCACCGATTTTGCGGGCCGAAGCTTCAGGCTCTGCCGTCTCTCAGCTTCAAAAAGAGCTAACTGAGCTAGGCTACTATAGCGGCCCCATAGATGGGAACTATGACGAGCAAACAATAGCTGCCGTCAAAAAATTTCAAGCCGACCAGCAGATTTTAGTAGATGGGGTGGTCGGCCCTTCTACTTGGGATGCTCTCTTGCGTGCGCTAAATAAATAGCCTGCTAGTCAAACCAGATCGGCACATCGCTTTCAAACAGAGCCGAATCGTAGCTGTCGAAAGCGGTGGTCGTTTGGCCCACAAAGTTCAAATAGTCGCTCATTAAGAAGTAGACGCCTACCATAGCAGCAGCAGACGATGCCACCAAGAAACCTGCCAGCATCAGGGAAAACTCCTGATTGGTTACAGCTCGATCCATCAGGCGCAATGCCCAAAAGACCAGACCAATAACAATCGTTAACGTAAGAAGAAGCATCCGAGTAGGAAAACCTGCAAAAAAGAGCAAAGACTTTTGTATAAGCTGACACTTTTATAAATGTCTTTACAGGGCATTCTTTACGTAGCTTAACAGCTATATCATTTTTCGTTAAATGAATAACGGCTTTGACCGATAGCTTTTGCTGATGCTAGTGATTGCTTGAGCCAGAATGCTCAAACCTAGCTTTGAAAAGACATACAGCATATGCCTAGCCAATTCTTAATACGGATAGGCGGCGGCCAAAAAGATAGAAGACAGGCGGGCAAGCTCAGTGTGCTAGCGCCTACAACATTAGTGCCTGCTTGAGAAAACGCTAATTTTCATAATTTTTTGTAAATAACTACTGGCGAACGAGCACCTTTTGATTGTTCAAATAGGTTTTGATTTCGCTCACGCTGAGCTGTCCATAATGCAGCAGCGAAGCCAGCAGCGCCGCCTCAGCCTTACCTATCGTTAGCGCCTGATGGATGTGCTCGCAGGTGCCTGCTCCTCCTGAGGCAATAACAGGAACATCAACCCGACTGGCGATCGCCTCAGTTAGCGTCAGGTCATAACCCGCCTGAGTGCCGTCCGCGTCCATGCTGGTAATCAGCAGCTCTCCGGCCCCGCGCGCCACCACATTACAGGCCCACTCCACCGCGTCAAGGCCCGTGTTTTCTCGCCCACCTCGCACAAATACATCCCAGCCGGGGCCAGTATTAGCGTCAGATTCGGCGCTGCTAGAAGCCTGTGCATTGGGCTGGCGGCGACGCGCATCGATGGCGACTACAATGCACTGGTTGCCGAAGCGATCGCTGGCGCGATCAATTAAGTCTGGGTCGCGCACCGCCGCTGAATTAATGCTGATCTTATCGGCCCCGGCTCGCAGCAGCTTTTTAATTGTATCGGTAGAGCTAATGCCGCCGCCTACCGTCAGCGGAATAAACACCTGCTCGGCGGTGCGATACACCACGTCGTAAATCACGTCGCGATCTTCATGGGTAGCGGTGATGTCTAAAAACACCAGCTCATCGGCGCCGGCTTCGTTGTAAAGCTTGGCTAGCTCTACGGGGTCGCCTGCATCTTTGAGATCGACAAAGTTGACGCCTTTAACCACACGACCAGCTTTAACGTCGAGGCAGGGCAGGATTCTTTTTGCAAGCATTGTTTAATCAGTTTTTTGAGCAATTTTTTTGGGCAGGTTGTTTAGCCGGGGCTGCGGGTCGCTGATAAACTGAGGACTGGCGATTAGCTAAATATTTCAGTAAGGATACCGTTATTAAACATGGATTTGGAAATTGGGCAGCGGGTTCAGGTACGTCGGATGCGCGATCGCGTGGCAAAAACGATGGCCGACCGCTTGGGCAAAACAGGTATCATCAAAGACTTTAAGGTGCTAGATGGCCAAAATATTGGAGCCCTCGTCGCGTTTGACGCAGATGACTATACCACTTGGTTTTTTGAAGACGAACTCCGCCCGGTTGAATAGCGCCATCAAAGTTAGATTGTCAAAATTAGGTAGATTATGACGTTGATTCTTACGTTTTTGGGCAAGGGTGGCACGGGGCGCTCTACGGTGGCGATCGCCGCTGCCCAAAAGCTATCCACGGC
The DNA here is from genome assembly GCA_049646385.1 of Phormidesmis sp. Taxonomy (GTDB): domain Bacteria; phylum Cyanobacteriota; class Cyanobacteriia; order Phormidesmidales; family Phormidesmidaceae; genus Phormidesmis. Next base: position 2,944 of record JBARVS010000480.1, read on the forward strand.
TGGCAAAAGAGTGCTGCTAATTTCGCAAGAAGCTGGCCCAGCGCTCCCGTTGCTTCTGGGCTCTGAGGCGGGTGCAGACTTAGGCCCAGAGGCGAGTGCGGTGACGCTGGGCGGCGGCAGCTTTCAAGCCGTGCAGCTGCAAACAACTGCCCTACTAGATGAGAACTGGGAAAAGCTCAAACGCTTAGAAGCTCAGTATTTGAGAGATCCGTTTTTCAAAGCGGTGTATGGTCAAGAGCTGAGCGTGATTCCGGGGATGGATGACTTTTTGGCGCTTAATGCCATTCGCGAATACACCGAGAGCGGCCAGTACGATGTGATTGTGCACGACGGTTCGGGCGATCGCGCTAGCCTACGCATGTGGGGCGCAATCGGCGGCATTGACTGGTATTTCCGTCGCTTCAAAAAAGTCTTTCAAGACTCTCAGTTCTATCGCTCTATTTCGCCCTTTATTGGCCCTATTACTGGCGCTATTTTAAGCGGCGGCGGCTCAAGCGATATTTGGAGTCGGCCTGAAACGCGCAGCGTAGAAGAGATGGTAGCCAAAGGCAAGGCGCTGGTGAGCGATCCGATGCAGCTACGGGCCTATGTGGTGACGACGCCAGATGAAGTGGCGATCGCTCAGGGCAAATATCTTTGGAGCGCTGCCCAGCAAATCGGCCTTACCGTGGCTGGGGCGATCGTCAATTCTATTGGTTCTGAACAAGCAGCAGCGACCGCAGCCTTTGCGCCTTTGCCGCTGGCGAACTTGCCTTATAGTGTGGGGAGCGATCGCTGGCAAATGCTCGCTCAAGCCCTACCTGCGCTCACCGAGCCTGTGAGCGTTCCTCGTGCGATGAGCGTAGACACCGCTAGCAGCACGGTCAAGCTATTTTTGCCCGGTTTTGACAAAACGCAGGTCAAGCTTACTCAATACGGCCCAGAAGTCACCGTTCAAGCAGGCGATCAGCGCCACAACCTGTCTTTACCGCCTGCGCTCAATGGCCGCTCGGTCACAGGCGCTAAGTTTCAAGACGGATACTTGATTATCTCTTTTGGCTAGATGCTTTTGGCTAGATGCTTTTGGCTAGATGCTTTTGGCTAAGTCCCTTTTGATGTCCCCTTGCAAGGAAGCTTTTTGTGTCTGAAGAAAACCTGTCTGAAGAAAATCTATCGGAGTCACTCGCCGCAGAGCTAGTCTCTCCAGATGGCCCAAAAACCGTTAAAAGCAGTAGCAAGGCTCGCCAGCTCCTGGGCATGAAGGGCGCAGAAGCCGGCGAAACCTCCCTTTGGAAAATTCGCCTGCAGCTCATGAAAGCCATCACCTGGATTCCCTTAATCTGGGGGGTGGTGTGCGGTGCGGCCTCGTCTGGCAAGTTCACCTGGACGGTTGAAAACATGCTGATTTCAGCGGCCTGTATGCTCATGTCTGGCCCCTTGCTCACGGGCTACACCCAAACTATTAACGACTACTATGATCGCGACTTAGACGCAATTAATGAGCCTAATCGCCCGATTCCTTCAGGGGCCATTTCCTTGGCTCAGGTGCGGGTGCAAATTTGGGTGCTGCTGCTGGGCGGGCTCGGCGTGGCCTATGCGCTAGATCTCTGGGCGGGTCATGAGTTTCCAATTTTATTGGCTCTTGCCCTCGGCGGATCGTTTGTCTCCTACATTTATTCTGCGCCGCCGCTCAAGCTCAAGCAAAATGGCTGGGCTGGTAACTATGCGCTCGGTGCTAGCTACATTGCTTTGCCTTGGTGGGCGGGTCACGCGCTGTTTGGCGAGCTGAACTGGACAATCGTTATTTTGACGTTGGTTTACAGTATGGCCGGATTAGGGATTGCGGTAGTGAATGACTTTAAAGCGGTGGAGGGCGATCGCCAGCTTGGTCTTAACTCATTACCCGTGATGTTTGGCGTGCAAAATGCCGCCTGGATTTGCGTATTGATGATCGATATTTTTCAGGGCGGCATGGTGGCCTACCTCATGGCCATTCACAAAAACCTGTATGCGGTGCTGCTAATTTTGCTGATCATTCCGCAAATCACGTTTCAAGATATGTATTTTCTTCGCAACCCTTTAGAAAATGACGTTAAGTACCAGGCGAGCGCCCAGCCATTTTTGGTGTTAGGCATGTTGGTGACGGCGCTAGCACTAGGCCACAGCTCGCTAGTAAGCTAAAATTCGTCAAACAAAGTCGCCTTAAAACTGGCCATTATCACACCCCGAGAAACATCTGCCCGTGGTAGCATCTATGCGAAATTGTGATATGCGAAATTGTGAAGCAAAAGCTTAGCGGGTGACAAAACCGCAGCGCTGAAGCCAATTGCAAGTTAATCGCCAGTCAATCGCCAGTCAATCGCAAAAGCAGTCAAATTTGTCAGCGGCGAGCGATCGCCCGGAGAATCTACCGAAGTGGCCAACCTCTTTTCACAGTTGAAGCAATGGTCGAACAAGGTGCGCGGCTCGTCGTCACAGCCATCTTCTCGAACGCTACGGCAGCGAAAAGCGACGCCCCGAACGGGCATATCTAAGCATAATCAATCTAGTCAATCTAACAGAAGCCGCCAATGGGCGACGGCTCGCCTGCCCTATCAAAAACCTCTCTTTTGGATTGTGCTGCTAGTAGGTGCAGGCATTGCGGGCCCTAGCGCTCAATTTTATCGGCTGTGGAGCGACCTCAACAAAACCGTTCCTGATGTCACCAAGGCATTGACCTACGAGCGAAGTGGCACCATCACCTTCAAAGACGAAGACGGCAAAGTCTTGCAG
>JBARVS010000481.1:0-15576 GCA_049646385.1 Phormidesmis sp.
GCCCAGCACTGACACCCGCTTGAGCAGGTCAAACGTTTCTGTTGGAATGCCAACGGGCAGATCGATCACGCTGTGGTCGTCGTTGATCGTGATTTTACCAATGTGGCGGTTGGCTAGGCCAGTTTCGTTAGCGATCGCCCCCACAATATGCCCCGGCTTTACGTTGTGGTCGCGCCCTACTTCCACTCGAAAGCGCTCCATGCCCACGCCATTGCCCGCTGGAGAATTGCCATTGCGATCGCCCCTGTCTCGATCTCTTTGCGGCATGGCCCGCTCCTCTAGCAGCAGCGGCTCATCACCTTGCACCAGCTTCGCCAGCGCCCCAGCAATCTCCAAAGCAGGCACGTCATGCTCCTGCTCATACTGCTCTAAAATCCGCACAAAAAAATCAGAATCTTCCTCAGCCAGCGTGTCAGAAATCCGCTGCTTAAACCGCTCAATTCGCTGATTATTCACCGTTTCTGTGGACGGCATCTCCATCCGCTCAATCTTTTGCTTGGTCGAGCGCTCTAAAGAATTAAGCAGCCGCTTTTCGCGCGGCGTCACAAACAAGATGGCCTCCCCCGCGCGTCCGGCTCGGCCCGTGCGCCCAATCCGATGCACATAGGCTTCAGGATCGTAGGGCATATCGTAGTTAATCACATGGCTAATGCGTTCTACATCTAGCCCACGCGCCGCTACATCCGTGGCCACCAAAATATCTAGCTTGCCTTTTTTAAGCCGATCTACCGTGCGCTCTCGCTGGCTTTGCGGCACATCGCCACTCAGCGGCGCAGCGTTATAGCCCCTGGCCTCTAGCTTTTCTGAAAGCTCTACAGTCGCTACTTTTGTGCGCACAAACACAATCATGCCATCAAAGGCTTCTACCTCTAAAATGCGAGTGAGCGCGTCAAGCTTGTGGTAGCCGCTCACCGACCAAAACCGCTGGCGGATTGTGTCAGCCGTGCGGGTTTTATTCTTAATCGAAATTTCAATAGGGCTATCTAAATACTTTTGGGCAATGTTGCGAATGACCTGGGGCATGGTCGCTGAAAACAAAGCAATTTGGCGAGTAGGCGGCGTTTGGCCCATCACCCATTCCACATCGTCAATAAAGCCCATGCGCAGCATTTCATCGGCTTCGTCTAGCACCAAAAACCTGAGCTGCGACAGGTCAAGCGTGCCTCGCTTAATATGGTCAATCACCCGGCCCGGCGTGCCGACCACGACATGAGCCGCCCGCCGCAGTTGCTTGAGCTGAATTTGGTAGCTCTGCCCGCCGTAAATCGGCAGCACATGAAAGCCGTCTATGTGCTTTCCGTAGCCTTGAAAGGCTTCAGCGACCTGAATGGCCAGCTCGCGAGTTGGGGCTAGCACGAGGGCTTGAGGTCGATTGTTTGAGGTGTCGATGTGGGAGAGTATAGGGAGCGCAAAGGCAGCTGTTTTACCCGTGCCAGTTTGCGCTTGGCCGATGATATCTCGCCCTTCTATGAGGGGAGGAATGGTTTTGGCTTGAATGGGTGTGGGGGTTTCATAGCCAGCGTCATCCAATGCCTTAAGGACAGGATCGATCAGGGCAAGGGTTTGAAAAGACTGAGCGGATTCGGACATTGAAAATTTACCGGAAGGGATCAAGGCTGTGGACTATTACCGCGAGCCTTTTCGAGTAGGCCATGGCATTCCAACAAAAGACGGTTTCAGAATAAAAGCGCTAACCAAAAAAATAAGGATCTAACGAAGCCTGCGATCAGTTTTAAGGGGTCAGCTCTGAACGGAAAAAGCAGTTTTCTATGCTGCTAAAATCTTTGAGAAAACTACAGAGTGAAGCGTCATTAGCTCCAAAGACGCGAGCTTTGTTAAGACGCCAATCAAAGGCGGACTGTTAAAAATAACTTATTGAATACGTGTCGAATACTAAAGCGGAAGAAAACATTAAAGTAGAAAGTGCAGAGATATAGCAGGACAGTGGGTTAACCAAACGGTGCAAAAAGATGCACGATTAGCCGATTGTGGGAACCTATGCAGTAGGCCAATGGAGACAAACGGCTTAACTTAACGCCTACTTGCCTAGAGATTTAAGCATACCGCGCCATTACCCTTCTCAACCATTCTTCTTAACCACTAATCGGCAGGTGATTCGTTGACCTTTGGCTGACGGCGGGTTTGGCCAAACGCTTTTAGCGGGCGATCGCCCCCTTGGGCACCTTAATTAAGCTATTACTTTGCCGATCAGTCATTGCAGCTATTCGCAGCGAGTAAAACAACGATACTACTTATGCTTGCTTGTGATCTGTTGCAACCTTTAGATACAACAAAATTGCATTTGCGTCATTTCCCAAACGCTCATAGATTAGACCGATGCTTACAAAAGCAGCACCCTAGAGCGCAAAGCTACCTGGATCGCCGACGACTTCTAAGCCAATGGTTTCACCCGCTGCGATAACAGAGGTAATTTCTACTTTAACGGGCAAATTTTTAAGATCGGCAAGCGGGTTGATCAAATCTGAAAGGCGGTTGGCGGCGATCGCACTTAAGTCAAATCCGCCAGCGCTCACATCGCTGACATCAAACCTGAGCTGAGTACCTTCGGCTATTAGCTGGCCTGTCACATTAACGGTAACTCCACGCGGCACGGCTAGGCTACCTAGCTGCGGGCGGACGCGAATGGTGGCTTCGTTAGGCGACTTTAGCATCACCTCAGCCTCTTGCACGTTGCGATAGGTCTCCAAAAAATCAGCCAGATCGTCGGTTCTAATCGCCGCTGTTAGACGGACGCCGCCAATTTCACTCAGGCGCTCTGCTTTTCGGTCATACACTACGTTTTGCAGGTTTAAGGTCAATCGCTCTATCACCGGGGCACCCTCGGGCCGCACTCGCTCACCTACTGCCACAACGCTTTCGGCGCTACCAGCGTTCAGCTTGAGCCCCTGAATTTTGACATCGTAGCTATCGGCGGGCCCAACATACTGCGGCAGCTCGCGCTCAATGCCTTGGGCAACCAAATTTGACGGGCTACAGCTTGTCAGCCAAACGCTGCAAGAGAGTCCGACAGCTGCCAAAGCCGCCCATTGAGCTGCCCGCTGAGCTGCCCGCTGAGCCGAGGAGCGAACTGAAGCGCGACTTTTTAAGCGTCTTGATAGGGAGCGTGTAATTACCATGGTTTTTTCCAGTGAACAGGCCGTCTGCCAGCTTTTTGTCTGCCAGCTTTTTCTGTTAGCCTTTTTTTAAAGGGCTTAGATTCAGTTAAAAAGCCTTAAAAAATGGTGGTTGTTACCGATGACAGAAGCGATAAGCTAGGTGTGCTGGTCATAAGCTACCCGCTCAACGAGCGATCGCACTCGTCTCGTCAATTGACTATCTGCGATACGCGCGAGGTGTGCACTAGCCCAGTGACAAACCAAAACAAAAGTACATTTTCCGTCACAGATCAATGCCATTACTGAGCTTTAGCGATCGCACCAGGGTGATGTGGGCCGTTGAGCTACGCGCGATTTTAAGAGGGGCGGCAGGCAGCTTTTTGTTTGGCATTCCGCTGCTCTACACCGTTGAAGTATGGGCAATTGGCTCATCAACTGACTCGCTAAGGCTGCTAGCGGTGCAGGCCGTTACGTTTGTAGTGGTGCTGCTGCTCACCCAAATCGAGGGCTTTCGGCGATCGCTCTCCATTCACCCGATAGAAACCGTGCTAGAGAGCATTGAAGCCTTGGGCATTGGCATTATCTGCGCCGCGATCGCCCTTTGCCTTTTGCGCCGCATCACCCTAGAAACACCGCTTTCAGAAGCCTTGGGCAAGCTCATTTTTGAAGGCGTTCCCTTTTCGCTAGGCGTCACCCTCGCCCGCTCTACGCTTGATCGCCGTCGTTCTAGCCAGCGCCGTACGCCAGAGGCCGAGCCCGTCATTTCGCCAGCCGATGCGAGCCTTCGTGCCACGGTCGGCAACGCCTTTAAAGCTACGCTCGTAGATATTGACGTCACGATTATTGGCGCGATCGTGATTGCTTTTAGCATCGCCCCGACCGAAGAAATCTCGATTATTGCCTCAGCCTTACCGACGCTTTGGCTTCTGCTGATTATGGCGGCTTCTCTGGTCGTTTCATACATTATTGTGTTTGCTTCGGGCTTTACCAACCGTCGAGAGCGATCGCGCCGAGGACTGCTGCTAAGCCCGGTGACAGAGACGCTGCTGGCCTACATCGTGGTGCTTGTCGCCTCAGCGCTGATGCTGATTTTTTTTCAGCAGCTCAGCGGCAACGATCCTTGGCAGGAGTGGCTAGGCAATATAATTGTGTTAGGCTTGCCCGCCTCGGTGGGCGGGGCAGCGGGTAGAATTTTGGCATAAAGGGCGGGTCGTAAGTTGGGTATGGGCGAAGATGCAAAAAAAGAGCGATTTGACGAGTCAACGCTGAAGCGATTTGACGGGTCAACGCTAAAGCGATTTGACGGGTCAACGCTAAAGCGATCGCCTGCCGAATGGATCACGCTAGCCCTTTCTAGCCTGGTACTCGCTGCGCTGGTAGGCTTAGTGCTGTACGACTGGCAGCTCACTAAAAACCTACCGCCCGCTTTTCGTATAGAAGTCAATGAGCCCGCTCGACTGGTTGAAGGCCACTACTACGTGCCTTTCTACCTTCGCAACACAGGCGGACGCATTGCTAGAACCGTACAGGTCATGGCCGATCTTCGCCTTGCCGATGGCAGCAGTGAAACTGGCGAACAGCAGTTTGACTTTCTCTCTGGCAACGAGCGCAAAAGCGGCGGCTTTGTATTTGAGCACAACCCTATAGAAGGCGATTTAGTCATCAGAGTCGCCAGCTTCGGCCTACCTTAAAACTACTCAATTATTGCTAACGCCTTTCATCCTGATCGCTAAATGGAGTATTTAAGGGAAATAGCGATAGAATTCTCGGCGATGCAGAACTCGAACGAAGCACAAGGTCTCATCTTTTAGAAGCATTCCAATGCAATAGTCGCCTAGCCTAATACGAAAGTATTCTAAACTCGACTTTCATTCCGACTGCTCCAAGATGGCAAAGATAGCATCGCGATCAACGGGTGGGGAATCTTTGCCTTCATCAATGGCTTTAATCAGGGCAATATCCTCCAGGGCTTCAGTAATCAAATCCTGGAAAAGATCGCGCCGTTCTTGAAAAATTTCTAAGATGGCAGCTTTCATTAAACTTTTTAGCTGAGTTTCGCTCAAGCTCAAATTAGACATAAAAGGGTTCTCCCTATAGCAAACCTAGCTATAGTCTACTGGGATGGGACTATCCAAAGGGCTATCCCAATACGCCGCTGCTAATTCTCCATTTCAATGTCACAATAGAGTGTTAAAAAAACCTGCCCAAAAAACTACGCCTTTTGCCATGACCGAACCGCGCCGCTACCACGTCACCACCTTCGGCTGCCAAATGAATAAGGCAGACTCCGAGCGCATGGCAGGCATTTTAGAAAACATGGGCCTCGATTGGGAGGAAGATCCGCTGCAGGCCGATTTGGTGCTGTATAACACCTGCACCATTCGCGATAGCGCTGAGCAAAAGGTGTATTCCTACTTGGGTAAGCAGGCCAAGCGGAAGCGCAAAAACCCAAATTTGACGTTGGTAGTAGCGGGCTGTGTGGCTCAGCAAGAGGGCGAAAGCCTTTTGCGGCGAGTGCCCGAGCTAGATTTGGTGATGGGGCCGCAGTATGCCAATCAGCTTGAAAGCCTGCTAGCGCAAGTCGCTCAGGGCAATCAAGTGGTGGCGACCGAGCCCGTACACATTATGGAAGACATCACCAAGCCGCGTCGTGATAGCAACGTCACAGCCTGGGTAAACGTAATTTACGGCTGCAACGAGCGCTGTACTTACTGCGTTGTTCCTGGCGTACGCGGGCTAGAGCAGTCTCGCACGCCAGAAGCTATTCGCACCGAGATGGTAATGCTAGGTCAGCAGGGCTACGCTGAGGTCACGCTGCTGGGCCAAAATATTGACGCCTATGGTCGCGACTTGCCCGGTATTACGCCCCAAGGCAGACGAGAAAATACCCTTACCGATCTGCTGCACTTTATTCATGACGTGCCCGGTATTGAGCGCATTCGCTTTGCCACTAGCCACCCGCGCTACTTTACCGAGCGGCTAGTTAAAGCCTGCGCTGAGCTGCCCAAGGTGTGCGAGCATTTTCACATTCCTTTTCAGTCGGGCAACAACGACATTCTTAAGGCGATGGGGCGAGGCTACACCCGCGAAAAGTATCAGCGCATTATTGACACGGTGCGGCGCTACGTGCCCGATGCGTCGATTAGCGCAGATGTGATTGTGGCTTTTCCCGGTGAAACCGAGGCGCAGTTTCAAGACACGCTGAGCCTGATGGAAGAGATTGTGTTCGATATGGTTAATACGGCGGCGTATTCACCCCGGCCTGGAACGCCTGCAGCTGAATGGGCCAATCAGCTAGACGAAGAGACTAAGCAGGATAGATTGCAGCGGATTAATCACCTTGTGTCGCAGCAGGCAGAGGCGCGATCGCAGCGCTATCAGGGCCGCACCGAAACGGTTTTGGTCGAAGCCGTCAACCCCAAGGATCCAACGCAGGTGATGGGCCGCACCCGAGGCAACCGTTTGACCTTTTTTCCAGGTGATATTGACCAGCTCAAAGGAAAAATTGTGCCTGTGACCATTCACGAGATTCGCGCCTTTAGCCTAACAGGGACACCTTGCCAAGTGCTAGCTTAATTAATTTTCTCTCGCTGTTTTCGTCATGTGACATTTGTTGCATCATACTGTTATGCGGATTGGCCTGATGGCGATCGCCCTCAACAATCCGCCTTAGCCCGAGCTCTTTACTGACGAAGCGTGAGCTTACCAAGCAGTAACAATTTGCTCGCTCTAGCAGCAGCTACTCAAAAAACAGAATTTCTCTTAGGCGTTTCTCTTAATACACAAACTGTATATAAAGATGAACGTATAAAACAGTCGCTCAGCACTGAGTTGTTTAAAATCGCTTTAGCCGCTCATAGGCTAATTCAAAGCTGGTTGTGATTACTTAGTAGCTGTCTATACCGGCCAGGGAATCCTAATTTTAAGTATGTCACTGCGCGGCTTTAGCTTTTTAATAAGGCTTACTTTGTCTGCACTGACATCATCTCGCCGACGGACTGTAATGAACCTTTTTGACCTATTAAAAGACAAGGAAAATGGTATAGAAGGCTGGAACCACTGGCGGCGGATTCATCCCGGCCTAATCTGTGATTTGGCCGGAGAAAACTTGAGCCACGGCTACTTTTTTGAAGCTGACTTTCGCCGAGTCAATCTCAAAGGTGCTAACTTACAGCGAGCCTGCCTGATTGGTTCAGATTTGCGAGGTGCCGATCTCAGCGGCGCAGACCTGACGGGCGCTTACTTAGGAGAAGCCAATCTCTACGGCGCAAACTTGAGCTATGCCAACCTATCAAAAGCAAATCTAGACCGGGCCGATTTACGCTGTGCCAATCTGCTAGGCACCCAAATTGCTGAAGCAGACATTCGCACCGCTCGACTGCTAGATGACAGTACACATGACCGTGTAGATGACAGCGCGCAGGCTTTCGATGAGGCGATCGCAATACCGCTAAGCCAGAGTTACACAGCCCATGAGCCTGTCCGCATTCCAAAAGTTCGCCTAGAAAGCCCTAAGCATCCGGCGTCAAGAGCTTACAGGCGATCTCTCTTACAGCAGATGGCCTTTCATTTGCAGCCGCTCACGCGCCAAAGCCCAGAAGCCGCGATGCTCAGACAGCAGGCTATTCGTCAAGCCATTCGGCAGTCGGCAGTGCCTGCGCCCATCTCACGGCCTATTCAAGTGCCCTTTTTGTCGGCTGTTGTTCATCGAGAAAGGGTCAAAAAGGGTCAAGACCGCTAGGATAAACGTATATTTTAGACTGCCTCTCAGCCAAAGCTCAGCAAAACGACATACCCTCAAAAGGAAGTGCTGAAGGTAACAGAAGAGGGAAACCATGTCAGTTGACTACGATCTCGTTGTGATTGGCGGCGGCTCGGCAGGGCTAGTCGCGGCTAGTGCAGGCGCTCAAATCAACGCCAAAATCGCTTTAGTCGAACAGGCCAAGCTGGGGGGAGACTGCCTGCACTATGGCTGTGTGCCCAGTAAATCGCTCATTCATGCGGCCCGGATTGCTCAAGATGTAAAGACTGCCGCCCGCTTTGGCGTGCACACGAGCGAGCCGACAATTAATTTGCAAGAAGCGCTGGGTCATGTCCATAGGGTCATTGATACGATTCAGGCGCATGACTCTACCGAGCGCTTTGAACAGCTAGGCGTAGAGGTGATTTACGGCAAGGGGAGCTTTGTTGATGCCAAAACATTTGAAGTCAACGGTCGTCAGCTCACGTCACGGGCTTTTTTGATTGCAACAGGTTCTAGAGCTGCTATTCCGCCGATAGAAGGGCTGACAGAAGCCGGATTTTTAACCAATGAGCAAATTTTTAGCGTAAAAGAGCGACCCAATCGGCTGGCTGTCATTGGCGCTGGCCCGATTGGGTGTGAGCTGGGACAGTCGTTTTGTAGATTGGGCTCAAAGGTGACGCTAATCTCCAGCCGAGAGGTGATTATGCCGAAGGAAGATCCAGAAGCAGCGGCGGTTGTGCAGCAGAAAATGCAGGCGGAAGGCGTTCGCATTTTGGCCCATACCCGCGCTCAAAAAGTTAGCGTGGTCAATGGAGAAAAGCATGTTTTTACGGGGAGTGAAACGATTGTTGTTGATGAGATTTTGGTGGCTACCGGGCGATCGCCTAGCGTAGAGTCTCTAAATTTGGCAGCCGCTGGCGTAGCCTATGACAAAAAAGGCATCACGGTAGATGAGAAACTGCGCACTAGCAATCCGCAAATCTATGCCGCCGGGGATGTCATTGGCGGCTATCAGTTTACGCATGTGGCCGGCTATGAAGCAGGAGTCGCGATGCAAAATGCGCTGGTGTTTCCGAGTAAAAAGGCAGACTACAGCGTGATTCCATGGGCGACGTTTACCGAGCCTGAGCTGGCGCGAGTGGGCCTGACCGAAAAGCAGGCGCGCGATCGCTACGGCGATGATGTATATGTGCTGCGTCAAGACTTTGACGGGGTAGATCGAGCCCTGGCAGAGGCGGCGGGCTATGGCTTTGCAAAATTTATCACCAAGGGCAACGGTGAGATTTTAGGAGCGCATATTGTCGGCATTCATGCGGGCGAACTCATTCATGAGGCTGTTTTAGCCATGAGCCAAAACCTTAAGGTGAGCGCGCTTCAGTGCATTCATATATACCCTACCCTAAGTGAAATTAGCCCTAAAGCAGCGCTCCAACTCACTAAGCAAAAGTATGCTAAAAACACATTGTTGCAAAACGCCCTAAAGAAATTTTTTAGCTGGCGACGATCTATTGCAAAGTAGCTGGCGGTGACGAACAAAAACGTCATGCGAATCAGCCTGCATACCTCGTCCGCGAGATAGATAAAATTTAGCGCGTTCTGTCTTTTTATAGAGAGAACCCTACCGCGCCCCCAAAAGATGACCCGCATGTTAGATACTGCCAACTCTCAGCCAAACGAGCCATCAGACGATCTATCAGATGGGCTAGTTTTGCCTGTGCCGATTCAAAGCTACTTCGATGCGCTCAACCAAAAAGACTTTTTTCAGGCGGCGGCTCTTTTTAGCCAGCAGGGGCAGCTCATTCCTCCTTTTGAAAAACCAATTGAAGGACGAGAGGCGATCGCCCATTATCTCGCCACCGAAGCCAGTGAAATGACCCTCATGCCCATAAGCTACAAGCCGCAGAACGGGCCAGAAAATGCTGATTTGCAGTCATTTAAAGTTGAAGGAAAAGTAAAGCACACCTTGTTTGTCGTTAACGTGGCGTGGCAGTTTGACATAACGACCAATAACAAAATTGAGTCAGTTCAAATAAAACTGCTAGCGTCCCTTCAAGAGCTGCTCAAGGTCAAGCGATAAGAAAAAAGATAGGCACTATCTCGCTCTGACGTAAGAGATACTTAACAAATTTGTTACGACTTTTGAAGGTGTGAACTCAGCGAATATTCGCTTAACTTGAATATACAAGAGATTGGCTTATAGCTGGCATCCGTAAGGCGCATCCACAAGGCAATTGGAGACGTTTGACGCAAGGTGGCTTTAAGTCTTCTCTTTCAAATACACAAAGCACAAGACATCTAGAATCTTATCTATTATGGCTACAGCATCTGAAAGATCCAACACAACCGAGCACAAGAGCGCATTTCCAGAAATTGAAGGACAGTTCAGCGGTCTCAGCACTGACGATCAGCTAGCTGTTCTTTGGAAAGTGTATCAAGGGCTAGGTGAAACCACCATTGAAAATCCTGACGACAACAAAGAGTCAGATAGCTCTTCTGATTTGTATAATCAGCTCAAGGAAAAGTCTCAAGACGACCAGCTTCAGTTCATGCGTGACGTTATTGATGGCAACAGCAATGACCACACCAATGCTTACCAAGAGCTGAGCAACACTACCAAGGTTGCACTTTGGTATCGATTGGGACAAGGCATGTCAGAAGGCAGCGTAGTGCAAGTACCGAGCGATTACAAGCTGTCGGATGAAGCCCAAAAAGTGGCTAGCACCATTGGCGCAATTGACTTCGACCAACAGTACATCATCATGCGCGATACCATTCTTGGCGGACGCTCGTAGAGAGCAGCCGCTTAGTAGTCTTCAAATGAGCATCTAGACGAAAAATCTAGACGGATGAGGAGAGTATGTTCACAGTGATACTCTCCTTTTTTAAGTTCAGCCAAAGCTTATGCTGCTTTCACCAGCACGTTATCACCCTCTATTTTCGCCTCGTACGGAGCCAGCGGCTTGTTGGCAGGGCCTTCAATTACGGTGCCTTCTGGCGTGAACTTAGAGGCATGGCAAGGACAGACAAACTCAGTTTCTTTCCAATCTACATTGCAGCCCTTGTGAGTGCACACAGAGCTAAGCGCAATCACATTCTCTGCATTGGCCGGATCGCGTATGGCAATCACAGGCCCAGCCGCAAAGTCTTTGGCAGCCAGAAATCCAGCCGAATCTAGCTCGGCGACAGTACCCAGCTCGGCAAATCCCTCTGCATTAGCGCTGTTGTCTGTGGTTGCTGGAGAATCGGTCGCTGTGGTCGCAGCATCAGGCGCGGGGGCCTCAGCCGTATCTTCTGATGTTTCAGGAGAACAGGCAGCGATCGCAATCGGTACAGAAGTGGCTATAAAGCCTAACCCAACAAAATTAACAAAATCACGACGGTTCATTAAATATTCCTCTCATTAGTTGGCCTTTTGACCCATTTTTGAGCTTAGTACCTTACGGGCGACTTTGGTATTGATTGGTATTGAGCAGAGGTTGGAAGGTTGAGGCCGTTTGCTTGGGCGATCGCCAAAACGGTAAGCTCAAAAGACATAAGCTCAAAAGATAGCGGGGCGGGTAACATGCTAAAAATTGGCGGCATAGAGATTGCTGAGCAAAACTGTGAGGCGGGCAAGCAGCGATGGTTTTACCGGGAGGCGCTGCCAAAAAATCCGCAGGATAAGCTACCCGTGGTGCTGCTACATGGCATCGTGTCGCAAGGGTATAGCTGGCGAGGCATAATGGGGCCGCTTGCAGAGGCAGGGTTTCGCTCGCTAGCGCCCGACTGGATTGGCCATGGCTATTCGTCAAAGCCTGACAAAAGTGAGTTTGCCTATACGCCCGCAGCCTTTTTAGAGGCATTTGAAGAGTGGCTAGCGGCGATGGAGATAGATCGGTTCTCTTTAGTTGTTCAGGGCTTTTTAGGCTCTGTTGGGCTACTGTACGCCGCCAAGCATCCCGACAAAATTGAGCGGCTGGTGATCTTGAACACGCCGCTGACGGCTGAAGCAAAGCTGCCGTTTAAAATTGCTCAGCTAGGCTTTACACTATTAGGGCAGGTGCTAACGCAAGATCCCATTTTGGTAGATAGAACGCTAGAGGGCGGCGGGCCTTACGTGGTGGCTGATAAGGATTTGGAGGTATACCGTCAGCCGTTTTTAAAAAGTTCGGACGTAGGGCGATCGCTCTTCACGACCGTTCAAAAGCTTCAGCTCAAGCAGGTGCTCGCCGATATTGACAAAGGTTTTACCAACTGGAGTGCCCCTACGCTCATCATTTGGGGCACCGCCGATAAATGGCTGCCTGTCAGCCTAGCTGAAAATTTTGTTAAAAAATTAGATGACGGCAAACTCGTCAAAATAGAAGAAACAGGCCACTACGCCCAAGAAGACTGGGTAGAGAAAGTGAGCGAAAAAGCCATTCCTTTTTTACGGCGGGCGCGGCTTTAGCGGGCGAGGCGATTAAAAGTCAACGCCGCGCTTGAGTTCTACGCCGCGCTCGGCATAGTGCTTGTGGCAAAACACTTCTGAGTGGGCGCTGGCGAGCTGAAAGTAAGCGGGCTGGTTTTTACAGCGGCCTGTGATGATGACTTCCGTATCTTTGGGCTTGCGTAGCAGCGTTTGAATAATCGGCTCTTCAGGCATCAGCTCCAAATCTACCGTCGGGTTTAGCTCGTCCAGAATGATGGTTTTGTAGAGGCCGGATGCGATGGCCGTACTCGCAATCTCCCAGCCCCGCTCAGCTTCTATATAGTCAATCGGCTGCTGCTGGCCGCGCCACACAATCGCATCGCGCCCGCAGCGCTGATGGTCAACGAGGTGAGGGTAGCTTTTGCGCAGAGCTGCGATCGCCGCATCTTCCGTATAGCCCTGACCACCCTTAAGCCACTGCACCACCATCACCCGATGCGACTTGTCCTGACTAATGCCTTTACCAATCGCCTGCAATGCCTTACCCAAAGCACTCGTAGACTTGCCCTTGCCGTCCCCGGTATAGATTTCAATGCCTTCAATTCCCATTTCAGCAGCGGCGGCATGAATTCGCGGCTGCATCTCCGAGTGCAAATCCGCAATATCAATCAGCTCAGGGGGTGCCCCTCGCCCGGTTGCAATCACTTCTAATGAATCAGGCTTGTTGTTAAGCGACCTGATCACGTCTGCAATGGGGAGCAAGTCAAGATCGAGTACCGGGTTGATTTCGTCGAGGACAACGACTGAGTAAAGGCCAGAGGCGATCGCTCCTTTTGCCACATCCCAACCGCGCTCAGCTTCTTGCCGATCAAACTTAGTAATATTTTCTGGGCCAAAAAACTCAGCCCTCCCCGTCCGCACCTGATCAATCAAATGCGGAAAGCCGCGCTGCAAAGCCTCAATCGCCGCGTCCTCATCGTAAGTACGCCCCGGCCCTTTTAAAAAGCGCAGCAGCAGCACTCTACTTTCTCTCACCTGATGAATGCCCAGCCCAATCGAGCGCAGCACAACGCCCAAAGCCACCTGCGACTTACCTTTGCCCTCTCCGTCATACACATGAATTTGGCCGCTCAGTCGTTCAGAGTTGTTTTGAGCCGTGCAAATGCCAATAGCTTTGGCCATAAAAGGTTTGGTATGCTTCGCTGAAGATCTTCTTGCCAGAATTCAAATATATTCTATATTTATTCTTTCACGCGCCCTTACAGTATCGCTATATCTATTGTTGTTGTCTTTACGTGAACGGGTCACGGGCTGGTGATCTAATCGGATGCCTTATGCCTTAATATGGCTCATGGCCAAGCGTCGGTGCTTGCTGAAAGTTTGAATGCTGGCGTGAGGTTGAGTTTTTTTTGGTTGCTGTGGCGTCGCTATGGAGTACGAACCAATTTTGCCGCTAAGAGCGATCGCCTTTCAGGTGATGTTTTTAATGGTGGCTATCTCTATAGAGGCGGGCGTTTTGCGGCAAAGGCTACGGCTAGGGTTCAAAACTAGCGTGCAGTGCGTCACGCTGATTAATTTAGCGGCTGTCGTCGCGGGCTGGATTGTTTTCTTAGTCGTAGAGCCGCTGTCGTCGCCTGAGATAAAGGCGCAAATTATTAGCTATGTGCTGTTTGATCGGCTGCTGGTTAATGGCTGGACGGCTGAGTCAGGCGGCATTCTTTTTATGATTGGGCTGGGCGCTTTTTTTGCGACTTTCTTTATTAAGGCTAAGGGGCTAGAGCTGATTTTGCGCGCTAACGGTGCCTGGAAGATTCCAGATAAGCCAGAACGGTTGTCGCGCGAGCAGCGCTACGGTCATGCTCGGCAAGGACGCAACGACTCGCAGCAGGCGATCGCCGACTTTATTGATGCGGTCATTCAAGCTAATGCGGCTAGCTTTACGGCCATTGTGGTGCTGCTAGTGCTCAGAGCGATGGCAGAAAAATGGGTGTAGAGAAATGGGCGTAATACAATCGGCGATCAAAGAATTTTTTGATCAGGTGCGATCGCTGCTGTGGCCAGAAACATACTTCACCTGGCGAACGCTGCTAATGCTGAGCCTGTTTTCTTGGCTGGTGGCACTTGCGCTGAGGGCCGTTCAAAACGACGGCCCGCTGACGGATGCAGAGGGCGATACGCTGGCCGTCAACTTTTTAACGACGCTGAGCTGGATTTTCTTAACCTCGGCGATTTGGTGGGCGCTCGCAGAAAACAAGATCAAACTATGGGGATTTTCGATTAGCCCCTGGATTACTGGCGCGGTGCTGTGCACCTTTGCTTTTCATCCTTGGGAAGCCGATCGGTTTCGCTGGGCGCTCTCTAGCTGGCCGATGATTTCGGTGGCGATCGCGGCCCTGCCCGATTTTGTCAGCTGGGAGCTAAAGTTTTCTCCCCCCAAAAAAGACAAGCAGCAGCAGCTCGTCATGGTTTTACTGGTAAACCTGCTGCTCAACAGCTGGATTTTATTTTACTTTCGGGTGCAAGACTGGCTTAACAACTATCCTAGCCTGCTGGCTAGCAACCTAGATCGCAGCGCTTTTGTCTATGACCTAGCGGGCGATCGCCAGCCCAAGCTACAGGGCACTCTGATGGTCGATGCGACTGCCAACGCCATTACCGACCAGCTCGACGGCCTGCCCTGGTATCAAACTGAGCGCTGGCTGTACAACCGACAGGATCGGCTTGAGGCGATCGCCCAGCAGGTCAACAACAATTTGGACGCGCCAGATGAGCGAGCTTTTTGGCAAATGGCCGTGCCGAATCCTAGACGCCTCGGCGAAGGCTACCTCCTCATTCTAAAAGCCAACTGGCTTGGCCCCGTCGCCGACAACAGAAGCCTAGAAGTCGAAAAAACCTGCAAAATTATGCCCACCAATCAGCCTCGCCCAGCCCCAAAAGTTCCTTCCATCCCTCCCAACGCAGCCAGCCCAACCCCAAACACCGCCCCTCAAGTAACCAAAACAACCGTCGTAGACTGCGGCGAAGATCCCGCCACATTCCGATGGATCGACCCTCCATAGCCGTAGGGTGGGCCATCGCCACCCCACCCTACCTACAGCATCCAAACAATCGCCCCCCAAGTGCGATCGCCCACCGTAAATGGGTAGATTTAATAGTCAAGCTCACATCAATATTTTTTTATTTAGGAAGCAGGCAATGGAAGTGGCCATAAGATCATCGCTTTCGCAGTCATTCTTTAGAATCTGGACGATCGCCAGCAACGTGTTTTTAGAAGTCGTGCGCGATCGCATCCTCTATATCATCGGCGTTTTTGCCATCGTCATGGT
>JBARVS010000482.1:0-8680 GCA_049646385.1 Phormidesmis sp.
AATTTACTCAGACAGCTATTGATGCTGGGCGTTGGCACTACGTCGCTAGTGGCCGAGCGCGTCAAAAAAATGAGTGAAGACCTAGTGCGTGATGGCAAGCTAGACCCTGAGCAGGCCAAAGGCTTTGTCGATGACTTTATGGCCCAGTTCAATATTGACCAGGGCGCGGTAGAAAAGCAAATGCAGCGGCAGGTGCGCAATATTATGCAGGACTTGGGCGTACCTCGTCAGGCTGAAATGGATGAGCTGCGCGGCAGGTTAGATCGGCTAGAGCGGCAGCTGCGAGATATTGAGAACAAGCAGTGGCGATAAGGTGAGCCTGGTGTGGGCCCAGGGTGGGATTAACTTATGCTTAAAAGCGTCGTACACTATGCGATGAAACGAGATCTTTCAAGTTAAAAACAATGAGAGAAATATTAATTAGCTTCGGTGTGGTGGTTGCCTGCTGCGCAGTCTTGCTAGTGGCTCAGTTTACCGGGGGCGATGGAGAACAGGCCGTTGCAGGTAAAGCTACGGACGCGCCGATTGCAGCCCAAACTCAGGCCCAAACACAAAATCCGCCAGAAACGCTAGTAGCGCAGGGCAGCGCCAGCGATTTGGCCGGAGATTTAGTAACAGGAAGCACAACAGGAGGAAGCGCCGTGACCAATCCGATGGCGGATGGCAACAATATTGTAACAACTGATTCTGGACTGAAGTATGAGGTGATTGCCAAGGGTGATGGCGCGCAGCCTAAGTCGGGCGATCGCGTGTTTGTGCACTACGTAGGCACTTTGGAGGACGGCACCAAGTTTGATAGCTCGCGCGATCGCGGCCGCCCCTTCGACTTTACCATCGGCCAGGGTCAGGTGATTAAAGGCTGGGATGAAGGCGTTGGCGATATGAAAGTTGGCGATCGGCGCAAGCTGATTATTCCGCCTGAGCTAGGCTATGGCGCTCGCGGTGCAGGCGGGGTGATTCCGCCGAATGCCACGCTAATTTTTGATGTAGAGCTGCTGCGTATCGGTAGCTAGCCGATCAATAGCAATCAGTGAATATTGAGTTTATCCCGCTGAGCCGTTGTGCTGAGCGGGATAGCTTTTGGTGGGCGCGATCGCTCATCCGGGCAACTTGAAGGATGCGTATTATTTGACGGTTTTTTCTAAGTATGCCGACTCAACCGACTTTGATAGAGCGTGTGAAGCAGGGAGAGGTGGAGGCGATCGCCCAGCTTATCAATTGCACCCTGCCCCAACACTTAAATCAACCGTCTGCACATGTTCAGATCCGGCGGCGAGGCGGCGAGTATCGGCTGCTGGTGGAAGCGCCTAATTTACCTGAGCAGCAGTCGACCGTCAGATGGATACAAAAGGGCTTGGGTAAGCTGGCGATCGCGCCCATGCAAACGGTAACCATCTACGGCAAGTCTCAGCAAAGCGCTAAACCTAGCTGGCAATACAGCTTTTGCTTAGCATCGTCCGATATCCAATCCCCAGAAAAATCTCTAGACTTAAGCGAATACTGCTTTGTTCGCAACCGAGCGCTGCTCTCAGGCAGCCTCACGCCGCCTGCCAAAGCCGTGACGCGCCTCGTGCTTTCATTTTCGGCGCTACCCAACGCCCAAAAGCTCACAATACTATCTCGATTTACTCAATTGCTTCGCAGATCAGAGTCGGTTGAGAATGCCTCTTTAGAGTCTAGCGCTCAGGATTGGATCGCAGCAGCACTGGCTTTAGAGAGTAACGGGCTTCGACAGCTTTCCATTTGGCTAAGCCGCTACTGTGCACGTTCAGCAGAAACCTTAGAACAGCTTAGCCCGCCTGTCGCTGAAATTTCTGACTCTAGTGAGTCAACATCGGCTGTTGCAAATCCGGCTGTTGCAACTGTGTTAGCCACCCAAGCTGCCCGCGCTGAGCAGCTGCGATCGCCCGAAACAACGCTGTCAAATCAAGATAGCTGGCTCTTTGCATGGGCTATTCCGACCGTTTGGGCGCTCTGCCTGATGATATTTGTCACGTTGGGTATTCACTGGGCCAATCGTACTGTTAGTAGCTTCTCAATTTGCGAGCAGGCGGCACAGTCAACCGCACAGTGCACTCTAGCCGTTCAGCTAGTTGGCGACGAATCAGCCATGACCCATACAATCAAATCGGCTGTTCCGCTAGCGCCCAAGACAAAAGCAGCAGCAGCTAAAAACTGTAATGATTACGCCAGCACTCACGTCATCAGCGCGCTAAAAATTGACTCTTTAGCACCGCCCTCACCCGAAGATATGACCGAAAACGCGGCTGATACTTCTAGCAGCCAAACAACAGAAGTATTTCCAGGCGTTTTACTCACAGAGGTGACACAGGCCCGAAGCCTGCCTAAAATAGACAGCCTTTCACAAATCGGGAGCCTCACGCAATCAGAGAATCTTGTGCACACAGCTAGCCCTGAAAACAAAGAGATTATGCGGCTTGCCTGTGTGGGCTATAGTTCTGCTCAGAACGCATTCAAAGAGATCGCTGCCGATGAAATTCCGACAGCTTGGCCCAATGAACCCTACAATCCGGCTAGCGCTCTGAATGACTCTACAGAGAAAGCGCTAGGTATCTACAATCTTTTTATTAGCTTTGGTGCGAATACTTTGTTTACGGCCATCGGTGTTTTTGTCGCGGTGATACTTTTCTCCTGCTATCGATGCTATACCCTCAAAGGAGTCTATCAAGTGGCTTTGGTGCTAGGCGGACTAGAAACTGTTGTATTAATGATTCCAGGCATTGGATTTTTTATATCACTGCCGTTAGGCGTTGCGGCGATTGGTTTGGCTAGTCGGTTGGTTAAAGACTTTACTGTTGACTGGACTGAGGGCTATAAGGCGCTGGCTAAAGGGGCGATTGTTATTGTGGCTATTCGATGCTTGTTGTTTTGGCTGCTGTATGGTGCGATCGCTCACTTCATTGTTTAGCACAGAAGCAAGATGAGATATTTGCGCGACCCGTCTAAGATTTGTTTAAAACATGAGTTAAATTTGTCCAATCGCTTTTATTTTCTGCTTTCCATAGGCTCAACAGTGCTTTGACCATGCCTCCAATATCTTTAGGCTGAAGGGTTCTTTTGTATATGAAAACAACACCAGCGTGGTTTCGACCCTGTAGTGCGAGATTATTTAGCAAGCCAGGAATCGTGCTGACATCATAGGTAACCAACGTTAGCGAGTTTTGATTAGCGACATCAAGCAGCACATCATCGGATGCTCGCAAATAGCGCCCCTGCTGCCACGCTTGCAGAGCATGAGTTCTCACTTTAGGATGTTTTCTGTTAAGCTGCTCTGCCACCTTTGGGGAAACGTTTTCATCTAATAAAAAATTCAGCATCTAACATTTCATGTCATTTATACAGGGCACTGCGTACCTCTAGACTATCGATTAAAAGCCTTTTATTCATCGGACACCGAAAATACCTTGAGGTTAGGCAACAATCTTTTCAAGTCGGTTAATGCTATAGCCTGAGAGTCTTTGATAGCAAAGTCAATCTCTTCTGGATAGGCTTCTGCATAGTTACAGGCTGCTTTTACCCATTCACTAGGCCGCTCAAAATAATCGGCGACCTTTTCTTGATCCATATCATGGCTCTGGGCTATTTCAATGACCTCCCAGACGGCTAGCGACGATCCATTCATGAACGCCTGACGGCCTAAGGCTGAGCTACGAAATTCAATCAGCGCAAACTCCATTTCTCTCAAAGACTCTTCGACCAGTGTTGCAACTGTATCACTCGGGGTCTTATCCAAAATGCGCGCAACGCGACTGAGCCTTTGAAAGGTCTCATCTTGTAGCCGGGTACTAACAACTTTTGACATTTTGTAGAGTCCAAACCTACGCATAGCGACAGCTTAGCACAGTTATTTACAATGCTGACGTTGTAAATTGTGCCTTTTCTATTCTTGTAGTACCTTGGCGATTCGCTCAATCACGGTTAGACAAGTCCGATGCTCTGTTTAGAAACTGGGTGAACTCTGGTTGAAACAACAGTTTGACGGTGCCAGTTGGCCCATTGCGATGCTTAGTAAGAATAATCTCTGCAATGCCCCGATCTGGCGTGTCAGGATCGTAATACTCTTCTCGATACAGCATCATAATCAAATCTGCATCCTGCTCGATCGCACCAGATTCTAGTAAATCTGACATCATTGGGCGCTTATTGGTACGCGATTCTACCCCGCGACTGAGCTGAGAGAGCGCTATCACGGGCACGTTGAGTTCACGAGCCAAGCCTTTGAGCGACCTAGTAATTTTAGAGAGTTCCTGCACTCTGTTATCGCCAGTGCCTTCCATCAGCTGCAAGTAATCAATCAAAATTAGGCCCAGCGTTCCACCCTGTTCTGCCTGCAAGCGCCGCGACTTTGAGCGAATTTCAGTCACGCCAATACCGGGCGTATCGTCAATGAAAATTGGTAGCTGAGAGAGCGTATTAATCGCATGACCCATCGGCTCCCACTCATGCTGCGCAATTCGCCCGGTGCGCAACCGCCCGCTTTCAATTTTTGCCTCTGATGAAAGCAAGCGATAAATGAGCTGCGCTTTGGACATCTCCAAGCTAAAAACAGCGACAGGCTGACGGTGGGTATCAGCGATGTTGCGGGCAACGTTGAGCACAAAGCTAGTATTGTGTACGCAAACGTCATTAGCAACAAAGTTGTGAGTGCTTGCAATCGTGAGATCATAAACCTGCTGCTGTCCGGTGAACTCTATAGAGACGACGGCATCCCAATAAATGTCGCTATCGGCTAAATCTTGTAGCGGCTGATGCTGTAGCGTAGTGGCAAGGGATGATAAGCGGGAGCGACTAAGCGCACGCTGGCCAACGTGGATGTTACGACTGCCTACGATGCCAGCACGTTTTGCTAATCCTGACCAGCTTTCCGTGCCTTTGGCTAACCTTAAGCTCTCCCACACTTCTACTGGAATGAGATCCTTATTGGTATGATATTTTTTAGCCTCAATAGCTTCAACAACTTGTCGAACAGCTTCTTCCTTGCTAAAAATTCCGATTTCATTAGCGAATGTCGATAGCGACAGGCTATCCGTGATGTCTATTTGCCAGACAGGTCGCAGGCCGCCATCGTATTTTACCCGACGAGACTTAAGCGAAGCGATAATGCCGAAGCGAAGCAGTAAATGCTGAACTTGTCGAGCTAACTTTTCACAGACGGATGCATAGCCGATTTGGGCCTGACCGCTGGCTAGTACGCAAGCCCATCCATCGGTTGCAAAAAGGCGATTTAAAAACAGCGATAGCTGCATCTTGGGCAGCGTGAAAACAGGGATAGGAATTGTTTTGGTGTGAGCGCTGCACTGCCACAAACCCAGTGTTTCTAGCCAAGCAGTCACTGAATTTTTGCCAGTCCATCGGATAGATTCGTAGCCTTGGGGAGCTAGTTCTACAGGGGTAGCTTGCAGGGCAATGCACAATAGTTTGAACGTCTCTTTGTCTGGGGCACATGCGCCCTTACGCCATAGGGTTACCAAGGAAGGGCTGACGTTAAGCTGTTTGGCAAGCGTTCTGCCGCTGATATTGAGGTGCCGTATGAGTTGCTCGACGCGATCGCCAAAAGCCTTGCGTTCTGAAGTGAGCTGAGAGGTATCTGCTGTGACAACCAAAGAAGGTGTACGGATGTTGTTATTGGTATTTATCCGAACTTTTACGCCCGGAAACTGGCAGGCTGCTTCGCTGAAGTCAGCCTGCATGAGTGGATTATTGTTAGTGAACTGAGGCGAGGTACCTGTGAGAGAGCCATCACCAATAAAGTAGGCAAGAAGTTTGACCTGATGTGGAGGAAGAGATTGACTGCCGAAAATAGGTAAGCGTCTGGGGATGGCAATGCGATCGCCCACCGCTATCTCGGCTAGTGGCAACCACCCTTGCATCGTTAAATATGGATGGCTGAGCGTTGTTTCTACCTGCCGCCCAAGCCGGGTAGTCACTCTAAAGACAGGCTTAATTCCATCGTCTACAAAAGCGCTGGCTTCAGTAACTTCAAAGCGCAGACGCCCGTTGAGAGTTAGCAAACGGGCTTGCTGCTGCTGATAGATCGTTTCAATAGTTGCTAGCGAACCATCGGCAAGCAAAATTTCGGCATCGGCGCTCAGGCATTTGCCCATGGCCGGACGCGCTGCGGCGATAATTAAATCTGAGCGCTGAAAGCCTTGTGTCATAGCGTCTAGGTCATAGAAGCCGCAGGCAAGGCCAGGAAGCACCATGCCGAGCGATCGCTGCTCAATATCCGAAAAGGTATCGGTCAAAATATCTGAGGTTGCCGTTAGCCCTTGCGTGGGGCGCTCTTGCGTAATGCTAAACAGCGCTTTTTCAGACTGGTCTAGCACGTCTTCTAACGGCGTCTTGGTCTCATAGCCTAGCTGAGCAATTTCACCGCCCGACTGAATCAGCTTGCGGCGAGTGTACTTGTCCATCACCAGCTTGGCGTACTGGTCAATATTAGCCGCGCTAACCGTGCGATCTACGAGCTGCGCCAGCCGGCTTTGGCCCCCTACCTTTTCTAGCGTGCCTTTGTCCTTTAGCCAGGAAGCAATGCCCATCAGGTCAGTGGGGAGCCCTCTCGCCTGCAGGTCTAGCGCCGCCTGATAGATATTGCGGTGCGCTCCAATGTAAAACGCTTCGGGTGTCATCACCTCGCTCACCCGTCCAATTGCCTCAGGATCGATCAAAATACCGCCTAAGATGACCTCTTCCGCCTCAATATTTTGGGGTGGAAGGCGGTCAATTGCAGGCTTGAACCGAGGCTCTGATGAAACCATAAAGGAGGTTGAGAGGAGGTGAAAAGGAATGCTTAAATCATAAAAGGGCAGGGAGCCATTTCACTCCCTGCCCTCATTAAAATTGCTAAATAGTACAAATGATCGCTATCGTTGCAAAGATTAATCGGCAACCACACGGAGATTAATCGTCGCCGTGACTTCGCTGTGCAGCTTGATATCGACTTTGTACTCACCGAGCTTATTAATATCAGGAATCGAAATTTCGCGGCGATCCACTTCTTTGCCCGCGTTCGCCTGAATCAAATCAGCGACTTCCGCCGCCGTCACCGTACCAAAAATAGCTTCGTCTTCACCCACGGCTTTGGCAATGGTAAACAAGCCGATGGTGTTGAGCGCGGTCTTAATAGCTTCAGCCTCTTGCTTAATCGCTTCTAGGCGCTGACGCTCTTTTTCACGACGAAATTCTACCTGCTTAAGTACGCCAGGGGTGACCCGATACGCCATGCTGCGGGGAATCAAAAAGTTGCGGGCATAGCCAGGAGCTACTTCAACCAAATCGCCGTCCTTCCCGAGCTTGGGAACTTCCTGAGAGAGGACTACCTGAGTTTTTTTTCTCGCCATTTCTTTTACTAGAGGTTCTTTGAACTAAATGCTTCCATTGCAGCGCAGTTTATTAGTGTATCGAAGTCGGGCTAAAGGTGCAACTGGCTGACAGAAATGGGGAGGAGGACAAAGGGGGAAAGCCTAGAAGCTGTCTTTCATGGCGCGAATGCGAGTAAATACGTCACTAGGTTCCTGGCTGTGAGCGGCTGACTGTAAAGCGGGGCTATCCCAACGGAGAAAAGGATTGGTGGCTTTTTCGGTGGCGAGCAGTGAGGGGACGGTGGGCTGGTTTTGCGCTCTGGCGGCTTTGACTTGGGTGAGGCGATCGCGCAATTCCCTATTATCACCATCCACACTCAGGGCAAACTTCAAATTGCTCAGCGTATATTCATGGCCGCACCATAGCCTAGTGTTATCTGGCAAGGTGCGCAGCTTACCGAGTGAAACCGTCATTTGCTCGGGAGTGCCTTCAAACAGCCTGCCGCAGCCGCCTGCAAATAGAGTGTCGCCGCTAAATAGCTCGCCGGGATCGGTGGGGTTTGCGGGCGGAAAGTAGTAGGCAATGTGGGCTCGGGTATGGCCAGGGACAAAAAAGACTTCGCCAGGGCGATCGGCAAATGAGACGCGATCGCCCTGCCGTAAATAATGCGTTTGCCCCGGTATGCGCCCCTGATCTTCTGCGCCGCCGTATACCTCAGCCTTAGGAAATCGATTGAGCAGCTCGCGGTTGCCGCCTACGTGGTCGTTGTGGTGATGCGTGTTAAAAATGGCAATCAGCTTAGCGCCTAGCTCATCTAGCTTTTTTAATACGGGCGGCGCATCTGTCGGATCAACGACCGCAGCCGTATTATCCGCCGGGTTGTGCAGTACGAATATGTAGTTGTCGGTGCGGGCCGGGAGGCGATAAATTTCCATACGGATGCTATTAGGAGACAAATAACAGGCTAACTGTCAGCAGCCTTATAAATTAGGAGAATCGGCAAGATGATGGCGATCGCCCGCATCGTCAATATGCGCATCCGGGCAGGCAAACAAAATCGTTAGATCTTCAGCGCCGCGCCGTTTTAGCTGATGGGCGTAGCCTTCTGGAATCACAAAGCAGTCTCCCGCAGCAACCTTCAGCGGCGATGCCCATTCAACCGTCTGTAAATCGGCAGAATTTACACCTTGCGCAACCACTTTTCCAAAGTGTAAGGTGCCCTCGCCTTGAACAACCTCATAGGTTTCGTCACCCTGCTGGTGATAGTGACAGCCGACCTGTTTGGGAATAGCCGCCACGTGAATTCGCCAGCCTTCATCGCCCGAGAGCGCCGCATGACGAATGCCCACGGCTGGAT
>JBARVS010000483.1:0-14962 GCA_049646385.1 Phormidesmis sp.
GCCCCCAATGATGACGCTCCCAGCGCTTCAGCTCGCGGCGAAATTGGCTTTTGAGGTGATTGGCAAATCTGCCTAGCGGAATAGCTGCGATCGCACCACCCTAAATTCACTTTCAACAGTGCCATAGTCAACCAAATTTGCTGGCTTGCTAGCCAAGCGGCGCACACTGCCAGTTTGCAAATCAAGCGCTTCTAAGTAGCCCAGCTCTGCGGGTGCATTGCAATCTATAACAACTTCTGAAGGCGTAGAAAAGCCCAAATAGCTTTGATAGTAGCTGTTTCCATCGGACGCTTCACAAACTCGTAAGCTCTCGTTGATATTGTTATTGCTTACGTCTACAAAAAAGACAAAGCTACCAGCATCGCCACCCGTATAGCCAATGCGCGACTCAATCACGACATAGCGAGAGTCGGCAGAGAAGGACTGTGGCTGGCTAATGACATAGCCTGAGGAATAGGCTGGGCTGGTAACTTGGCGATCGCCACCCTCATTGCTGATCACAATCTGACGGTTAAGCGTTTCGCGACGGCTAGAAAAGCAGTATCCCCTGTCCGTTTGTCTAGCGGCCTGCACGGGGCTCACCAGCTTACGCAACAGCCCTGCGGCGTAGGCACTCGTTCTACCATCGGGCGCGGTAATGACTTGCGAGCGATAGCTGGTCTCTGTGGCTCGGTTGCAGCGATCGCCGAGTTCTTCAAACAGGGCGTTGACCGGATTAGTTGATTGAGCGATCGCGCTAGGGCCACTAAAGAGACTACCAGAAGTAATAGATGTGAGGGCAATCGCGCTGACTACGGCTAAAAGCTGACGATTCATAGTGAAGAATTTGCAGGAAGCAAGTTTGCAGGAAGGATTTTTTTAAAGCGCAAGGCAAAATGCCTAAAGCTTAGTGATATCTACATCACAGCTCGCTTTATTCCAGAAAAACCTCACAGATCTTCAAAGTTTGCGACCCTAACGTCAGCCTTAAGTTATGTCTGAACAGTTCCGCGTCTTTGGTGGTGCTCGTTAAGATACTATTTTGTAGTGAAAGCGGCTGTGTGGATAGATATGGATGTAAAAGCAGCAGTAGCTTTTGAGGCAAATCAGCCCTTAAGCATTGAGACAGTTCAGCTAGAGGGGCCAAAAGCAGGCGAAGTGCTGGTTGAAATCAAGGCCACTGGCATTTGCCATACCGATGCCTATACCCTCTCTGGTAAAGACTCTGAAGGAATATTTCCCTCAATTTTGGGTCATGAGGGCGCGGGCATTGTGCGAGAAGTCGGCCCAGAAGTCAAAAGCCTTAAGCCCGGTGACCATGTGATTCCGCTGTATACGGCGGAGTGCCGCCAATGCGCCTACTGTCTCAGCCAAAAAACAAATCTTTGTCAGGCAGTGCGGGCAACCCAAGGCAAAGGCGTCATGCCGGATGGCACCAGCCGATTTTCGTTTAAGGGCAAGCCGATTTATCACTACATGGGCACCTCTACCTTTGCCAACTACACGGTAGTGCCAGAGATTGCCCTAGCCAAAATTCGCTCGGACGCGCCGTTTGATAAGGTTTGCTACATCGGCTGCGGGGTCACCACTGGCATTGGCGCGGTAATCTTTACCGCCAAGGTAGAACCGGGCTCAACAGTGGTCGTGTTCGGCTTAGGCGGCATTGGTCTAAACGTAATTCAGGGCGCGAAAATGGTAGGCGCAGATCAAATTGTAGGCGTGGATATTAATGCGGATAAGCGAGCGATCGCCGAAAAATTTGGCATGACCGACTTTGTTAACCCCAAAGAAATTGACGGCGACATTGTCGGCCACATCGTAGAACTCACAGGCGGCGGCGCTGACTACTCATTTGAATGCATTGGCAACGTCAACGTCATGCGTCAGGCGTTGGAATGCTGTCATAAGGGATGGGGCGTTTGCACCATTATTGGCGTAGCCGAAGCAGGCGCAGAAATTAGCACTCGGCCCTTTCAGCTCGTCACCGGGCGCGTTTGGCAAGGCAGCGCCTTCGGCGGAGCCAGAGGCCGCACAGACGTACCCAAAATTGTGGACTGGTACATGAACCAAAAAATCAACATAGACGATCTCATCACCCACACCATGCCCCTAGAGAACATCAACGACGCCTTCGACCTCATGCATCGCGGCGAATCCATCCGCAGCGTCGTCCTCTACGATTAACCCCCTCCCTCTCACATGAAAGAAACATCACGCGCCAAAAGTTTCGGTGGCACCACAAGGTTCTACAGCCACCCGTCCGAGTCCTGCAGCTGCGAAATGAACTTTGCACTATACGCGCCCCCACAGGCCGAAAATGGCCCGGTGCCCGTGCTGTATTACCTATCCGGCCTCACCTGCACAGAAAAGAACTTTATTGAAAAAGCAGGCGCGCAGCGCTACGCCGCCGAACATGGGCTGATGCTGGTAGCACCCGATACGAGCCCGCGCAAAGTGAACATTCCGGGCGAAGCTGAAAGCTGGGATTTTGGCTCGGGGGCGAGCTTTTATGTGAACGCAACCGAAGCGCCTTGGGCCCAGCACTATCAGATGTACGACTACGTCACGGTAGAGCTACCCCAGTTGATCGGTCAAGCTTTTGAAATTAAGGGCGATTACCATGCTGGTAGGTTTCACCAACGCGCGGGCATCTTTGGTCACTCTATGGGCGGTCATGGCGCGCTCGTGTGTGGGCTCAAAAACCCTGATCAATATGCATCAATATCTGCTTTTTCGCCCATCGCTGCGCCGTCTCAGTGCGCGTGGGGACAAAAGGCATTTTCTGGCTACTTAGGCGAAAACAAAAAAGACTGGGCGGCCTACGATGCCACTGAGCTAGTGAAAAACCTGGGCAAAACAGACCGCTCGATTTTGATTGACCAGGGTAAAGATGACCAGTTTTTGACAGCCGGACAGCTATTACCCGAGCGCTTTGAAACGGCCTGCGCCCAAGTCGGCCAAAATCTCACCCTGCGAATGCAGCCCGGATACGATCACAGCTACCACTTTATCGCGACATTTATGGGCGACCACATTCGCCATCACGCAGCAGCGCTCAACCAGGTTTAATACAGGTTTGATATTAGGAGAATTTACAAATGGTAGATGTGCAGGACAACGCAGACTATTTGCACCCTCAGTACAAAAAAGATCGCGCCACCTTAAATACTGTTCTAGCGGGCCCTCCCAACAGTTTGAACATGGCAGAACTCGCTCGATTGCGGATTCGCTACGACGGCTTTCAAGGCGCGCGCGATATTCAACAAGACTTAAACAAAGCGCTAGAAAATTGGGGATTTACAGAAAACGATCTGTTTGCTAAAACGCGCGAGATTCATAGCCAGGGAGAACCTATCTTTGAGCCCACCTGGATCAAAAAAGGAGAGGATTGGAGCTAAGCAACGCTAGGTCAAATTTCTGCTAAAAAACTTCTTCAGCCAAAAGCTGACCCTTCACCCGTTCATATTCATCTTCGAGAAGCCACTCTTGAGCAGCTTCATAATTGGAGTGAGTGACCACGAGTTTATAGTCAGATGCAGGATTGAAAATATGATGAGTACCATCTTGATTACCTACTAGCATTAGAATCTTAGGTGGAAAAACCACTGGATCAACCCAAAGTTCTAAGAATTTCCAGGTTTTAGATTGTTCTGCGAGGACTGGTGCGTGGGATTGCATGATACTCACCTGTTGCTTTCACAATTTTGATTTCGCCGTAGTAAAGGAGAGCTTGACTGCCATCTGCTCTAATTATGTAGCCAATTGGCTCAGAAAAATAGAGTCCATAACGTTCATAATCATCATCATTATCCTCTATTCCTGTTCGCTCTCCCCTTGCAATAATAGCCTGCGTAACTCGTTCTAGGGTTTCGAGGCTGCTGAATACATGCGCTCTGCCCTCTCTTCGGAGCAGCCTTTGGACTTGGGGAGTGTCGGGCAAATGGCGATCAACGAGGCTTGGTCGAGGATCTAGAACAATATCTCGGTCAATTCCGCTCATTAGGTTGGGCGATCGCACACCACATCGAGGCCGTTATCGTAAGCGATTGTGCTCATTGAAGCTGACTAATTTAGCATAATGTTAATAAAGACTCTTCATATAAGCTTCACCATAGCTAGTGTAGGCGGTAGCACATCGTGCAATTCTTCAATTGGTGATAAATAATCTGCCGCAGCTTCTCCACTGACCTCACAAGCAGCCCGATCTACCTTGAGTAAATCTTCTCCCCAGATCACCTGACCTACTTCAACACTTTTGCCTTTATCGGGCTTCCAGTCTGCACTGACAAATTTGTTCGTAGCGTCCACCACCCCGCCATCAAACAAATGCCCGATGGTGAAATAAACATCTTGTAACACTAGCGGCACTGAAGGCCGATGAAGCTGACCGCGCGAATTTGGGCTACGCGCCTTGTATTTAGCGCGCGGAAAAAGACCGTAGAGATTTTTGAGCGAAGCTGAGATGAGCGGCTGGCCTTTAAGATGCGTTTTTTTGAATGCGCTCACCGAAATGCGACAGTCTACTGCTTGCAGTAGCGCAGGTGCCCACATGGTTTTGAAGCGGACGGGCGATCGCGCACTATTCACATACTCCACACAGTCCAGCTCATCAGCATCCAGCAACCGAACGCCCTGGGTGAGCAAAGGCAATAAGCCGTTACGCTCAGCAATATCAGCCAGAGACACCTTGGAGCAAACGCCCTCTACAATCAGAATCTCAGCGCTGGGGCTAGCCCGACGC
Organism: Phormidesmis sp.; assembly: GCA_049646385.1. Lineage (GTDB taxonomy): Bacteria > Cyanobacteriota > Cyanobacteriia > Phormidesmidales > Phormidesmidaceae > Phormidesmis. The sequence goes on from JBARVS010000483.1 coordinate 4,721, forward strand.
AAGCCCTGAAGCACTTTGCCCAGCACTTCCATGCTAACGGTGACGGGCGGGCCAACCGGATAGCCCAAGTTAGGCTTTACCAAAATGCGATTTGCACCTTTAGCGGCCTGGGGCGGTGTATAAATAAAGTCCTCTGTTAAGGCGTTTTGAATAGGAGCTATGGCCATGACTTTTAAGGTAGTAACGCCCGGATTTGAGCAGGCATTTGAGCGCTGGACGGATGCGCTAGAAAAGGCGAATTCGCTGAAGTCGTCGCTCAAAAGCTGGTTCAAGGACATTCGTATTTTAGAAGACGGCAGGCCAGTGTGGGTGTATGGCAGAGGGCGATCGCACCCCGAATATTTGGGCCCCGGCACCTATGATCGCCTAGCGCGGCTGTTCATTGAAGAAGGCCAAATGGCCCAGGCCCAAGCTCAGGCCCAAGTGCAGCCTTGGCAGATTCGAGACCACCGCTTTGACTGGGGCCAACGCACCTACCTTATGGGCGTGCTAAACGTAACGCCCGACAGCTTCAGCGATGGCGGCGAGTTCAACACGGTAGAAACGGCGCTAGCTCAGGCGCAAAAGCTAGTCGAAGCGGAGATGGACATACTTGATATTGGCGGTCAGTCTACGCGGCCTGGGTCAGGCCAAGTTTCTTTGCAGATGGAGTGCGATCGCCTCATCCCCATCATCAAAGCTATTCGCACCACCGCTCACGACTGGCTGCGAGACATTCCTATATCCGTTGATACCACCCGTGCCAAAGCTGCCCGCGCTGCCCTAGAAGCAGGCGCTGACATCATTAACGACATCTCTGGCGGCACATACGAGCCTGATATCTTTAAAGTTGCCGCCGAGTTCAATGCGCCGCTGATGCTGATGCACCTGCGAGGCACGCCGGAAACCATGCAGCAGATGACCGATTATGATGACCTGATGGGCGAAATCGTGCGTTTTTTAGCCGCTCAAGCAGACAAGGCCGTGGCCGCAGGCGTGAGCCCTCAAAAAATTGCGGTAGATCCCGGCATTGGCTTTGCCAAAACAGGCGCACAGAATATTACGATTTTGCGCGAGCTGGAGAAGCTACAGGCTTTAAAGTGTCCCGTTCTTGTCGGCACGTCGCGCAAAAGCTTTATTGGCAAGCTGCTCAATCAGCCGCAGGCGAAAGATCGGGTATGGGGAACAGCGGCGACTTTGGACTGTGCGATCGCCCACGGCGCTGACATTGTGCGCGTACACGACGGGCCGCAAATGCGCGACGTTTGCCGAATGGCAGATGCGCTATGGCGTTAGTCTGAGCATTGGCCTTATCGCTAGTCCGTTGATTCTACTTCTATAGATAGATTCACCGATAGAAGTGTTGCGCTGCCTTTGGCTGTGCAGGCATGGTGGCTTACACTGAAGGGCGTAATTCTTTTATAGTCAAACGAGGTTTCTCCATGAGACGATACCGAGCCGTGGTTGGGGTTTTATTAGCTGCGATCGCCACTTTCCTAGTGAGCTGTGGCGGTGGCCCAGCGGCTGTAGCGCCTACCTACACTCCCGAAAAAATCACTCAGCTACAAAGCTACGTCAACCGCATTGAAACATCTCGCGAGCGGCTGCCCGAGCTAAAAAACTACATTGAAAAAGACAACTGGGTAAACGTCGATAACTTTACTCACGGCCCCTTAGGTGAGCTGCGCTCAGAGATGCTCCGTCTGGCTAACCAGCTACTGCCGGACGATCAGCCCAAGGCCAAACTGGTCGCCGAAGATATTTTGGGCCACCTGCAAAAAATTGACGAAGCCTCTCAGGGTCGTCGCTATGACGATGCGATCGCTCAATATCGCGAACTCACAGACGACTTCGACGCTTTCTTAAGCCTCGTCCCCGAAGGCGCTCGCAAGCGGGCCGAAGAATTCGAGGAGCCCAGCGTTTATCAAATGACGACCCCGATTGACGATCCGATTGAACAGCGCGCAGAGCCTGAAGACATGGTACGCACGCCAACCCTGCTAGACGGCGGCTCCGATGAATTTCAAGAAGAAGCCGAAGAGCTAACCCCCAACGACATGGGTGAAGCGAGCTAGTCTTTTCGCTTACTTCCAAGCTAGCTGGTCATAAAAGCCAGTTGAAAGCTGTTTATTTTTCAACAGAGGATGGTGATCTATCCTCTGTTCTTTTTTTGTTAGTTTGCTTATGGCGATAAAACCTAAAATTGTGATTGTAGGCTGTGGAATCGTAGGCGCAATGATGGCCTATGAGCTAAGCCAACAGCTCTCAGCAGATATCGTTGTTTTAGATCGGCAGCTACCAGCCCGAGGATCTACGGGTGCCGCTTTGGGCGTATTAATGGCAGCCATTAGCGGCAAAGTTAAAGGCCGCACTTGGCGATTGAGAGAAGCCAGCATTCGTCGCTATAAGTCGCTGATGATTGAGCTTTTAGCTCAAGGATATTCTGTTCCTTTCAATCACGACGGCATTGTCAGCCTGTGCTTTGACCAGAGCAAGCTGCCAAGGTGGGAAACGCTGCGCCAAAAGCGACTGGCTCAAGGATGGCCCTTAGAGATTTGGAGCCCTGAAGCGCTACAGGTTCGCTGTCCGCAAATTGATTTGCACCAGGAGGCGGCTGGCGATTCTAAAGACGTGCGCGCGCTCAAAGCAGCCATTTACTCACCCGCCGACGGGCAGGTGCATCCGCAAAAGCTAACTCACGCTTTGATTTCGGCGGCAGAAAACCAAGGCGTTATCTTTCACTACGATACTGAAGTAACAAAAATAGAAATCAGAGGGCAGCGGTGCTGTAGCGTGCAGACGAGTCGAAGGGAGTTTGAGGCCGATTGGGTGATACTGTCAGCAGGGCTTGGCTCGGCGGCGCTCAGCGATCTAAACAACGGGTTAGATCATGAAGACAATCAGCCTTTGCAGCTAATGTCGGTATTAGGTCAGGCGATGGAGATTTCTTTGCCCAAGGCGTTAGGGAATGATGACTTTCAACCCGTGGTAAATGGAGACGATATTCACCTTGTGCCGCTAGGTGAGGGGCGCTATTGGATTGGGGCGACGGTGGAGTTTCCTCAAGCGAATGAAAAGTTAGAAGCTGAAGCTGAAGGACTAGAGAATTTGCGACGAGGAGCACAGGGGTTTTGTGGGGCGATCGCCCAGGCCAACATCATCAAAACTTGGAGCGGCCTGCGCCCTCGCCCGGTAGGTCAGCCCGCCCCAGTAATTAAGCCCTTGGGCGGCTTAGAAAATGCGATCCTAGCAACAGGGCACTACCGCAACGGCGTTTTACTCGCCCCGGCGACAGCTCAGCAGGTTTGCCAACTGTTGAAAGAGAGCCTTTGACTATTCATGCGATAACGCTCTGTATAAATGGTCTGTATAAATGACCTGTAAAAATGAACAGATTATGAAGTACAACAAAAGTGAGAGAACTATGAAAAATCTTTTGGGCTCAAGAAAGGTGACTTTATAGCTCAAAGAGTGCTACGCTTATGAGCAATGAAGGGGAGTAGCTTAAGGCACATTTGTTTTTCAATAGTGCCCCTTGTCTGAGTCAACATACTGGCGATGAGCCTGGTTCAGACAGCTAAGCTAGCAGCACTTTAAGAAGTGTTCTAACTGGCAAGCAAGACCTTCACTAAATCCACGGTACGAGTGGGTTTGGTGAAGTGTACTCAAACCTCCATCATGCCTACGCTTACCGATACACTATCGGAGTATGGGCATGAGCTTACTGACAGGATTTACTGCCGGACTGTTGTTAATTACGCTATCAGAGCTGGGTGATAAAACCTTTTTTATTGCTGCTATTTTAGCAATGCGCCATCCTCGGCGCTGGGTATTTGTAGGCGCAAGTATCGCGCTTTTTGCCATGACTGTTTTATCGGTGCTGATAGGACAGATGGTGACGATATTTCCTCAGCAGTACGTTAAGAGCGCTGCTGTCGCGCTGTTCTTTGGCTTCGGGTTTAAACTGCTATACGACGCTGCGAACATGTCTAGCAGTCAGCGATTAGGGCATGAACAGGCAGATGCTCAAGCAGCGGTTGAGCAAAAAGAAAAAGGCGTTATTTTTTGGTCGGCTAGGGCGGTGGTTATAGAAGCTTTTGCGCTGACCTTTGTAGGCGAATGGGGCGATCGCACTCAGCTTGCCACCGTCACGCTAGCGGCGGCAAACAATCCCTTTGGCGTGATTGCTGGTGCTACCTTGGGCCATGCAATTTGCGTAGCGATCGCGGTGATCTGTGGCAAGCTGCTGGTCGGGCGTATTTCAGAGCGTCTGCTGGTCAGCTTAGGAGGCTTTCTGTTCATTATTTTTGGCATTGTAGGACTCGCAGAGATGGCATAGACCGTGCAGCGCTAGCCCCAAAAAACACTAAATGATGATCTGCCAGAGAATGAGCGTGAGCCCAAGCGTAAAGCCATGCTGAGGAATAAGCTTCAGCCAGGGCTGACGGCCAATCTTTTGCGTGAGAATGATGCTGAGCAGTGCGCCAAAAACAAGCGCGGTTCCCTGTAAAAAAGCGATGACCGCAGGGTGCGCGGTCATGCTGTTGCCTAATGAGGTGCCCAATGAAGGCATGTTCAGAGTCGCCCCAAAGACTGGCACTATCTGTCCGGCTTCGGAGAGGCCCATTAGCAAATAGTGAGCCAGACTTGCAAACAGCACTAAGGGAAGGTAGCCATAGGCAAGCTCTAGAAAAGTGCGCTGTGAGCCAGTGCCCTGAATAGCGCGGCGGAGCTGGTTGAAAATAAGGGCGATCGCACCCGGTAAAAACAAAGCCACAGCAGCAGCCACAGCATGTCCGCCAAAGCTCTCTAATATCCGATCGTCACCTAATACTAACGTTGTTAGCTGCGGCAATCGGTGCAAAAATACCGCCCCCAGCAGCAACAGCAGCAGCGCCACCTCATAGCCGCTCCCTTTGTGAGTAGTCCACAGCCCAATCCCCGGTGGCCGCAGGTTCAGCGCCACCGACTTATGCGGGCAAGCCTTTAAGCAGGTCATGCACAGCACACAGTCGCGATTGTCCGTAAGCTGCGCCGGGTGCGAATATACCGGGCAGCCCATCGTAGCCTGCCCTTCGCCTTCTGCTGGCCCGCCCTTGTAGCAGTGATAGGTCGTGCAGGTTGCCGAGCAAATTCCCTGCTGCGCCCGTAGCTCAATGATAGAGAGCTTGGCAAAAAGACCGTTCATGCCACCAATCGGGCAAAGGTAGCGGCACCAAAACCGACGCTCAAACAGCACAGAACACACCACCGCCCCAGCCGTAATAGTCAGCAGCAGCCAAGCTGAGAGATAGGCCGTATCCTCTAAATTCCACAGCTCTTCCCATAGCAAAATCAGCGCAAAGCCACCGTAGAGTATCCACCCACCCCAGCGCTCAGCCCATTCTCTCGGCCAGCCCTGGAGCTTTCGCGGCCACAGCTTCAGCGACAAAAACTGCGCAACCTCGCCATAAATCATAAAAGGGCACACCGCACACCACAGCCGCCCTACAAACGGAAAGCTAATCAAAATCAGCGGCCACCACCAGGCCCAAAAAAAGTTGAGCGCAAAGTTACTATCGCGAGTCTGCGGCCCTAAAAATAGCACGGCAATCACAATCGGATAAAACCACAGCGTGAAGCCATAGTTGATGCGATCAGGCCACCAGGGGCTCAGTAAAAACTTTCGCAGCTTAGGATAGCCCTGGAGTAAATTGAAGCGAAACCGACGGCTTTGTTTTTCTTCAGCCCAAAAGACTTCTTCCGTGAGCGTGCGACTATTACCCGACTGGCTCACAGCGCGGCCCACCATGCTTTCTAGCTCAGTGAGGTTACCCGGAAAGTCATAGCTTTGCAGCCGCCTGAGCGCTTCGGGGGCAATTTTTCGTTTGCTAATGCCCTGCTGCCTGCACTGTAGCTGCGCAAAATAGTTCACCTGAGCTTCTATATCGGCCCTGCGAACGCGCAAAGGCGGCACTTTTATCTGTTTAACAGCGCACTTGGTAAACTCAGGCAGAGTTTTCTCAGAGATCATTAAAATCCAGGCAGGCGACTTCCTAGTCGGCAGAGATTCTTCTTCGCGGGTAGTCGGCTGATACTTTCCAGTAGATACCAGCCTGATAACAGGCGCTTTGAGCGATTCGTCGAGATCTTGTATGTTGTTTAGCAAAAGGGTGCCCTCGCCCAGCCACTCCAAAAGACCGGGCTGGCTATCCCCCTTACCAAACAGATCCTGGGCTCTGAGCTTTTCGCAATTGACCTGAATCATCGGCGCGGCTTTGTTGCTAGAGCCAAAGTGAATGAGCGCGGCTAGGTTATCTTTGTTCAGGCCGGGTTCACCAAAAATTAGGATGGGGGCTCTGCGGTCATTCTCAGGCTCAAGATGAGTGGCTTCGCGAATGTTGTTTCGCAGGCGAATGGCATAGCGGCTGCTGCCCACAACGCCTCTTTTTACGGTAGTGACTCGGTAGGGAAGCAGTGCCTGCTGCCGCGATTGCTCGTAGGCAAGCTGCTCGGAAACTTCTTCGAGCGCGCCTGCGATCAGCTTAGAAAGGGCCTGCTTAAGCTCAGGAAATTCTGCGCTCAACTGTTGAAACTGAGTTTGATCCAGCTTCCAAATCACACAGTCTGAAAGTGAAACAATCGTTTGGGTAGTGTTTGTATTTAGGAGCAGTTCTTGCAGGTGAATGACAGCGCCGGGTGCTAGCGTTGTCACCTTGGCAGCGCTGGTGTTTTGGGTGCGATCGCTCTCTAACTGGCCCGACTTAAGCACGTAGAGGGCATCGGGAGAAGTGTCTTCTACGATGAGGCAACGGTTGGCAGCAAAGGGAATTTCTTGCAGGTGAGCAGCAAGGGCACTCACCCAGCGCTCAGACAGATCGCGAAACAGGGTGTGAGACTGTAGCCAGTGGGTTCGCGCAGCAGCATCCATAGCAATGTCAGAAGAAAAATACGGCTTATGTGAGATTCTATAAGGAATGTCCTTACGGTGTGTGACAAAGTTTCTATGACTACTGATTTAATTTGTTTGCTATTGCTAGCGCTCTGGTCAATTCCGCTAAACCATGCGCCGGCATTAGGCCGGGTGTCTGAGGCCGGGTTAGAATGGGCGGCGAGTAATCGTGAAAAACCCGTGGCTGGCCCTGAATGGGTGGGCAGGGCCGACCGTGCCCAGCGCAATCATCACGATAATTTAGCGATGATTGCGGCGGTGATTTTGATTGCGAATATAGCAGGGCAGGCGGACGAAATTACGGCCAAGGCATCTATCGCGGTTTTGGCGTTTCGCGTTTTGCACGGCGCGTTTTACTATGCGGGCGTGCCGACGCTGCGATCGCTCTCATACGTCGGCTCCATCATTGCGCTAGGCGTCATTGTATGGCGAATTGTAGCCTGAATAAAGCCTAGAAAATTACAGCTTGCGAACGCTCGCCTCACCGTCTTTAACTTCACCGATTAACACCTCTGTGGCCAGCCCCACAAAAAGGCCATTCTCCAACACGCCTGGAATATTGTTAATTGTCTTTTCCATATCAGCCGGACTGTCAATGCCGTTAAAGGTAACATCGAGCACCATGTTGCCCTGATCGGTAATAACAGGGCCATCTTTAGCGATGCCCATGCGCATTTCCACCTTGCCACCGAGACTTTCTAGCGATCGCGTCACTGGCGCGATCGCCATCGGCAATACTTCTACCGGCAGTGCAAAAATAGTACCAATTTTATCGCTCAGCTTGGAGCTATCAACCACGACCACAAACCGCTTAGCTAGGCCATCCACCACTTTTTCACGGGTGTGCGCTGCGCCGCCGCCTTTAATTAAGTTCATCTGCGGGTCAACTTCATCTGCGCCGTCAATCGCGATGTCAATATGATCTACTTCGTCGAGCGTAGAAAGCGGAATGCCGTGCTGCTTGGCCAGCACCGAGGCTTGAAAAGAGGTCGGAATGCCAATGACGTTTTTAAGCTCACCCGAGGCGATGCGCTCCCCAATAAACTGAATGGCAAAAGCCGTAGTTGAGCCTGTCCCCAGCCCCACGACGCTATCAGAGTTCACCTGAGCAGCGGCGGCGCGACCGACTTCTTGCTTCATCAGTTTGACGGGATCCATGGGTGCTATCTCCCTTGCGTTGAGCTTAAGAATTTGTTTGTAGCCTCTAGCATGGAGTAAAGCGAGCCGCTAGTAAAGGTATTGGCAATGGAGCTAGAGCAAACGATTCCCAACTATAATTCTCGCTTAGGCGAACAGCGTTTTTGGTACTGGCGCGGCTGGCGAGTGCGCTACACCTACCTCGCTAACCCAACGCCTGATAGCTCACATGAAGCGCCGCTGCTGCTGTTACATGGCGCTGGATCTAGCCTGGAGCAGTGGCGTGAGAATCTGTCAGCCTTCGCTGAGCAAAGGCCCGTATATGCGCTAGATTTGCTTGGGTTTGGCGGGTCGCAAAAGGTGGCGATCGCCCTCAATACAGATCTATGGGTCGCCCAGGTGTCCGCCTTTGCGCAGGCTTTTCTGCGCCGCCCGATGATTTTGATGGGCCACTCGCTAGGGGCTTCAGTCGCCCTGCAAATGGCCACTAGCCATCCTGAGCAGGTAGCCAGACTGGTGATGCTGACCCTGCCAGCGGCTCGTCAAGAAATTGGCGGCACAGCAGCCAAAATTGGCGCGGTAGTAGAGAGCTGGTTTGCCTCGCCGCTGCTGGTGAGGCCGCTCTTTAAGCTGATCGCTCGGCCCCAGCTCATTCGCTCGGTGCTAAAGCAGCTTTATCAAAACCCTGATCGGGTCGATCAGGCGTTGCTAGAAGGCTTTGTGCGGCCTACTCAAGAGCGCGGTGCTGCGCGGACATTCTGTTACTTGGTCAAGTCGCGGACTTCAGATAGCTTTAGCCCCATGACGCGAGATTTGATTCCGCTGGTGCAGGTGCCGGCGCTGCTGGTGTGGGGCAAGAGCGATCGCGTCATTCCCATCAGTTGGGGCATATATGTCAATACGCTGAGCGATCAGCTCACCTTTGTAGCTGTCGAGAGCGCCGGACACTTCTTTTACGATGAGCGCGCCGCCGATTTACACCAGCTTATCGACCAGTGGCTATCAGGCCAGCTACCCGCGACCAATGAAAACCTTAAGTCAGAACATTCTGCACCCGCACTGCTATAGGATTAAGGTGTAGGATGACCTCATCAATCATACTTCGACTCGTCTGCACCTATTATGGATGCTGCGCCATTGAATCGGCCTGACTATAGCACCCACAGCGCCCCGCCCGATTCCCTAGCTAGCTCGCCAACTGACGCCGAGCTATGGTTTGCTTTAAGGGCAGGGCAAACCGAAGCGTTAGGTGATCTATACGACCGTCATGCAGGACTGGTGTATGGCGTGAGCCTAAAGGTATTAGGCAATACTCAAGAAGCCGAAGATTTGACCCAGGATATTTTTATTAAGCTAGCTGAGCGAGCGAGCTACGATCCAACGCGAGGATCGCTCAGGACGTTTTTGATGATTTTGACCCGGAGTCGGGCGATTGACCGGGTGCGATCGCGTCAGTCGGCCCAACGTTCAAAGCAGCGCTGGCAGGCTGATTATGCGCCTTCAACGGCGGAACCTTTGGCCCAAGGCATAGTCAAGGCCGAGCAGTCGAGCCAGGTGCAGGCGGCCCTATCGCAAATCTCGGCGCAGCAGCGAGAAGTGTTGCAAATGGCCTACTACGACGGGCTCACGCAGGCGGCGATCGCCGAGCGTCTGAATGCGCCTTTGGGTACCGTAAAAGCAAGGGCGCGACGCGGGCTGCTTAAGCTCAGAGAAATTTTGCAAGATTGTCAGGAGTCACGCGATGAGTAAAATCGCTCCCCCTCACCCACCTTCAGCGCAATATTCAGAACAACAGCTTTTGATGGCGGGGTATATTTTAGGCGACCTTAGCGCCGAAGAGGTGCATTCGTTTGAGCGGCTAATGCAGGCAGATCCGAGTTTTGTTGAAGGTGAGCTGATGCAGCTTCAGCAGTCTTTAGAGCGGCTGTATGGCGAAGAGATAGCGCCGCCTGCCTATCTCAAAGGTCGTCTGCTCTCAGCGGTTAAGCAGCCAGCAGCTAAGCAGCAAAATGCTCAGCCAGCAGCCTCTTCTGCCCAAGCGTCTATTAGAAAAACGGCCCTTAGCCGTCGCTTTTCGTTTCTCCAGTTTCCTCAGTTTCCCCAATTTCCTCAGTGGGCCCTAGCTGGGTTCAGCGTCGCAACTGCCGGACTAATTGTAGCAATGGGTTTTCAAAACTATGGTTTGAGGCGATCGC
>JBARVS010000484.1:0-4876 GCA_049646385.1 Phormidesmis sp.
TGGCTTCCTTAAACGTAGTGGCAGAGTAGACAAGTCTTATGGACATTATTTTACTGCTGATCAGGGCGTCCCGGATCAGGGTAGGGTTGGCGATCGCTTCAGGTCTCATCAGCGGCGGCTGTAGCGCAGGACTGATTGCGTTGATCAACACTGCTATTAAGCAAAACTCGCATCAGTCGTTAATCGCTTCATTCATCGGGTTGGTTATAACCGCTTTGATTTCTAGCAGTCTGTCACAGTTCTTGCTGATCGATTTGTCGCAAGATTCTGTTTTCCAGCTCAGAATGCAGCTATCTGAACGCATTCTGTCCGCGCCGCTTCAGGCGTTAGAACGGTTGGGGCCAAGTCAGCTTTTAGCCACGCTTACTAAAGACGTTCAGACCATCTCTAATACTGTTTTTGTCCTTCCTGCGCTCTGCGTTGACATTGCGGTCATTGGTGGCTGTTTGATTTATTTGAGCTGGCTGTCGGGCTGGGTGTTTGGGGCGGTGGCGGTGTTTTTGGGATTGGCGATCGCCCTCGTGCAGGTCATCATCAACGCCGCCTACCGCTACATCGCTCTAGCCCGACAAGAACTAGACCGCCTGTACAAGCAGTTTAGAGGCATTACAGAAGGGACTAAAGAGTTAAAGCTAAACGCTATGAGAAGACAGCTTTTCTTGGATGAAGATTTGGCTGTCACTGCTGCTGCCTCGCGCGACTATACCAAAATAGCCTTCAAAATAGCTGCTTTGAGTACGGGAAGCGGCGAGCTGTTGTTTTTTGCCCTGATTGGTCTGCTGTTATTTGTTGTGCCTCAAGTGACTCCGAACGCTCAATCGATTCTGCCTGCTTACGTTCTTACCATTACTTACATCATCAGACCCATATCGAGCACTATCGAACGTCTCCCTAACTTAGCAGAAGCAAATGTCTCTATCCAAAAGGTAAAAGCGATGGGCTTGTCTCTAACAGAAAATGCTGAGATTAGCTCTGTTGTCAGGCAACCTATGGTTATGTGGAAGACGCTAGAACTTAAGGAAGTTGTTCACACATATCATAGCGAAGACGCGGATACTCAATTCTCAGTCGGCCCGGTAAATCTCACATTTAATTTTGGAGAGATAGTGTTTATCGTAGGTGGCAACGGCAGCGGAAAGTCAACGTTAGCAAAGCTAATTACGGCTCTCTACAGTCCAGACTCTGGAGAGCTGTGTTTAGACGGTGAACCTATTGTAGAGAGCAACCGTGAGTGGTATCGCCAGCTGTTTTCATCTGTCTTTTCTGACTTTTATCTTTTCGAGCGGTTGATCGGTACCGAATTCACTGCGCTAGATAGCCAAGCTCAAACCTATCTTAAAAAGCTACAGCTCGACCAAAAAGTTTCTGTAAAAGACTCTCAGCTTTCAACAGTCTCACTCTCTCAGGGTCAGCGAAAGCGATTGGCCCTACTGACGGCCTATTTAGAAGACCGCCCGATTTATCTTTTTGACGAGTGGGCTGCTGACCAAGATCCGCTGTTTCGAGAGATTTTTTATACTCAGCTATTAGGCGAACTCAAAGCGCGAGGTAAAACAGTTTTTGTGATTAGCCATGACGAACATTACTTTTATGTGGGCGATCGCATCATCAAGCTCAACTATGGCCGCATAGAATCGGATAGCGACAGTTTCTAGCGCTCAGAAAAGCTAGCTGTTGATAGAGCATTAGCATAGTAGGGGTAGACACTCCTAATGATCGAGCTATAGCAATAGGACTGTCCAAAATGGTCTCTATTTCTAGGGGTCGCCCTTCGTCATAGTCGATTTTCATGCTGGTGCGATAGGGCGACATTTTCTCGGTTTGGGCAAGCATTTGATCAATAGTTGCTAGCGGTAGGTGGCGATCGCCCTCAGGTGAAACCTTTTTCCCCCAAGCGTTAGCAGTGGTAATAACTTCCTGCATGAGAGCGATGATAATCTCTCGCACGCCATCATCATTCATCATCTCTTCAGTGGTTGCATCTAGCACCACCGAAAGGCCGTTGTAAGGAACATTCCACACCAGCTTTCTCCAACGCGCCATTGGCAGATCTGCCGTCAGGTCTATTGCTATCCCGGCGTGAGTAAAATCCGCCGCAATGCTTTCCATCAAGGGCGTTGGCAACCTAGGCTGATTTGTCTCGTCATATGCCCCTAGCAGCACTTTGCCGTAGTCTATATGGCGAATGTGGCCGTCTCCAACTTTATTAGAACAGATAAAACAAAGCCCACCTAAAACAGTCGGCACTAAATCTGTTGCTTTCTTCAAACGTTGAACAATATCAGCTTCTATACCTATTCCGTTTTGCAAAGATAGAATAGCGCCGTTTGGTTTGAGGGGTGGCATCAATTCTGCTATAAGTGCGTTGTTCGTAGTTTTAAGTGCGACCACTGCGACATCAACGGGCGGGATATCTTTAGGACTGCTGTAAGCCCTTACCTTTGGCAGCGTAAAGTCACCGTCAATAGAGTCTATAGTGAGGCCGCGATCGCGCACATGTTCATAGTCGCTGTGCAGCAAAAAATGCACCTCACAGCCCGCCTGCTGAAGTCGCGCCCCGTAATAGCCGCCAATGGCACCCGTCCCAATAATCGCGTAAGTAAGACCCATAAAACCACAAAAACCAAACCCATCAAAAATCAGGCAGTTGAGCTACCGCCCACTGTGCCCGAGACTGAACCGCGATCGCATCATCTTGCGCCGCGCGATCGCCTAACCCGGCTACAATCGGCCCCACCAAATCCACCCAACCATCCGCCAAAGCGGCGATCGCCACCCCTTGCAGCCCAACCACCGCCGCATAGCGTACCACCCACTCAGGATCTTCAACAGCGATCTTCAACAGCGTATCGCGCGCCCTTATCTGCCCTTGCTGCCGTTCATCTACCGATAGCTTCTCCCACTGAATTGCCCCTAGTCCTCGGGCCGCCGCCCGTCTCACGCTCAGCGAAAAATCCTCAGCCGCCGTTGCCAAAATTAAGCCTAGCCCACGCGGATCGCCAATGCCGGCGAGCACCCGCAGCGCCCAGGCTCGCGCCCCGTAGTTATAGCCATCTATCTGGCTCAGCAGGGCAGAGGCCGCAGGTGTGCCAATTTGAATCAGTCCATCAACTGCCGCCACTGCTGCCCCCGGATTGTTGTATCCCAACACTCGAATGAGCACATCAATCGCGCCTGCTGCTTTAAGCTCTGCTAACGCTTCTACCGCATCGATCATGGCTGGGGCCGAGTCAGCGTCTTCTACCGCCTGAAGCCTGTTTTGAAGAACGGATTCACCCATTGATTTATGTTCCTTTTCTACGGCCCTTTTTAACATCTCTTTTACAGCAGCGAATCCATCAGAGCCATCACTTTGCAAGTTTGCTCAGAAACCAGCCCGTTTGACTGTCCTTTTGACTGCCCGTTTGACTGTCCTTTTGACTGCCGGATCTGCGTTTCTAACAGTCCTTTGAGGGCAATGAGCTTGATGCTGTTTTCGGCTAGCGTGTTGGCGATCGCCTCAGCCGCTGGCAAATACCCAATTTCTCCTAAGTCCAACAGGGCCGAGCGCCTTAGCTGTAAATCATCACAGCTAAGCGTGTCAACAATGGGCTGCGTGTAGTGCCCTTCACCCGTGAGCTGGTACATAGCCCGCGCCGCCGCATTTTTTACCTGGGGAACAGTATGGGCTAAAAACGGTGCTACCATCGCAATTGTTTGGCGATCGCCCAAGCTCCCCAACGCCTCTAAAATCGCGTTATAAGGCTGCACGAGGTGAGGTTTACCAGAGACCTCCACGGCGGCTTCAACGCTGCCCTCTAACAGGCCGACCAAATCATCAATGCTCTCTTTGGCACCTAAAGACTCCAGCGATTGAGCTGCCGCCTCACGTACGTAATAGTCAGCGCAGGACAGGCACGCTATCAGGGCGGGCACTACTTGCTGATCGCCTAGTTTGCCTAACGCTCTAGCAGCATTGCGCCTCAGGGGAAAGCCGCCATCGGTATCGCGATCTTGATCATCGCTTAGCGCCTCTAGCAGCGCTGCGATCGCCTCAGGCTCGCGCACGTTAAATCGTCCAAGCCACCAGGCCGCATAGTAGCGATCGCCCTTATCCTCCATTTGGTTGAGGTTGGCGATCGCCTGAGGCACCGTAAGCTGAAGCGCACCGTCCTCATTGCTTTGACTGCCTAACTGAAAGTTTGTCATAAAAAAAATACCCGCCAATAGCAAACCCAGAGAAACAAACAACCACTAGACGTTTCCAGTAATCGTATATCTCTCTGGGTGAAAATTGAGGTCTAACCAAATGCCGCTCTGCTTTGTTAAAACAGAAAAGCCAAAGGCTAGGACGCCAATTTAGCTAACGTTAGCTAAGAACGTTAATCGCGTAGTTGATGTAGGTGTTGGCTTCAGTCGCAGGATCGCCACTCAAACCGTGGTTAGCTTTGACATGCTTAAGCGCTTCTACATACCAGCTAGGGGCTAGGTCAAACGTCTTGTTGATTTCAGCCAGACCCGAAACCAAGTAGTCATCCATGGGGCCAGTGCCGCCGACGATTAGGCAGTAGGTAACCATTCGCACGTAGTAGCCAATGTCACGAACGCACTTGTCCTTACCACGCTGGTCAGCAGCGTACTGAGGGCCCTGCATTTGCGTGGTGTAAGGAAACTTGCTGTAAACCGCTTGAGCAGCGCCGCTAGCTAGGCTGTCAGCGTTTGCAGTGAGCTTGCGAGCCGCTTCTAGGCTAGCTTTTGCTTGGTTAAAGCGACCAAATGCGGCCTGCATTTCAGTCGAGCTGAGGAAACGGCCCTGAGAATCAGCAGCAGAAACTGCTTCGGTCAGAGGAGTTTTCATCGTTAAGGATCTCCCAAATTAAGTTTTTTACAGTGTTTT
>JBARVS010000485.1:0-3363 GCA_049646385.1 Phormidesmis sp.
GTCATGGGTGCTATTGCCCACAATGAGAAAAAAGAAATAAAAAACACCCTCTAGAGTCGTGTTTCTCTAAAGGGTGTTTTTTGACCTGGGCGACTGATCCCGCAGCTTTTAAAGGAGGAAAGGCACCCGCTGGCGGTGACCTGCCGCTATCGCATCGTGACGAATTCTTCGGCAGAGCTAGGGTGAATGCCAACGGTTGCGTCAAAGTCGGCTTTGGTTGCGCCCATTTTAAGCGCGATCGCCACCCCTTGAATAATTTCAGCCGCGCTATCGCCGACCATATGCGCCCCTAGCACCTTGTCGCTCTCGGTATGCACAATCAGCTTCATCAAAGTCTTTTCGTCTTTATTGGGCAAGGTGTAGTACATCGAGCGGAAGCGCGAACGAAACACATGTACGTTGTCTTCTCCATATTGCACTATAGCTTCGTCTTCGGTGATCCCCACGCTGGCAGCTTCGGGTGTGGTAAACACCGCTGAAGGCACCGCTTCGTAGCTCATAATGCGCGACTTGCCGCCGTAGAGCGTATCTGCCAGGACTCGGCCTTCGTTAATAGCCACAGGCGTGAGGTTAATGCGATCGGTGCAGTCACCGATGGCGTAGATGCTGGGCTCGGCGGTTTGGCTGTACTTGTCGGCTGCAACGGCTCCCTTATGCGTTTCTACCGCCGTGTTTTCGAGTCCCAAGTTTTCTAGCTTCGGTCGCCTTCCCGTAGCCGCTAGGCTCACAGCATCGGCAATAATGACATGCTCTTCACCGTCGTTGATTTTCACCGTTACGCCGCTGCTGGTTTTCTCGATCCCCACAATTTCAGCATTGGTAATTAGCTTGATCCCCTGCTTTACTAACGCCTCGTGCAGCTCATTGCGAACGTCCTTATCAAACCCGTTGAGGATTTGCTCTTTGCGAATAACCTGGGTGACTTCGGTGCCTAGCCCGTTCATAACGCAGGCAAACTCACAGCCAATATAGCCGCCGCCTAGTATTACCATGCGCTTGGGCTGTTCAGTCATCTCAAACATGCCATCGGAGGTAATCGCGTGCTCAATACCAGGAATATCGGGCTTTACAGGTTTTCCGCCGACGGCGATTAAGATACGCTCGGCAGTTACTTTTTGATCCCCAACCTCCAACGTATGGGGATCTAACAGCTTGGCGTGAACGGGAAATACTTTTACCTCAGCGTTGTCTACCATGCGCTGATAAATGCTGTTGAGTCGCTTCACCTCGTTGTTGACATCGGTGATCATTTTGTTCCAGTCAAAGCCGTTGGCCTTAATGTCCCAGCCGTAGCCTGCTGACTCTTCCATATATTTAGGAAAGCGCGAGGCATATACCATCAGCTTTTTGGGCACGCAGCCTCGATTGACGCAGGTACCCCCGAGGCGATCGCTCTCAGCCACCGCCACTTTTGCCCCATAAGAAGCCGCCCGCCGCGCCGTCGCGATCCCGCCTGAGCCGCCACCAATCACAAAAAGATCAAAATCGTAAGCCATAAATCGCTTCCTCGTTAAGCCAGTTGTATCAAAATGAGTGAGTTAAAAATAGTTAAAAAATATAGGGTTCAAAAATATAGGTGTTTTAGCAATAACGATCATAAAAGAAATTATAGAGTGATGGCGCAACCCACCCGGACTTAAGCGGGCCACAGGGGTGGGTTGCCATTTGCAATGGAACTTCAGCTAGCTACTTACGCGGCGGCAGCGTCCATTTTTTGAAAGTAGGTTTCTAAATCGTCCGAGCCACCGACTAAGCGGCCATCGACGAATACTTGAGGCGTTGTGCCTGCACCCGAAACCGCGTAGAGCGATTTAGTCGTAACGCCGTTGCCTAGCTCTACCTGCTCGTAGTTCATGCCATGAGCTTCTAGCAAATCTCTAGCCTTGGCGCAGAAGGGGCAACCGGGCTTGCTGATTAAAAACACACGGTGGGGCTTGCCAGCCTTCTCATTAATGTAGTTGAGCATGGTATCCGCATCAGAAACCTCGAAGGGGTCACCGGGAACTTCTGGCTCAATGAACATTTTCTCAACGGTGCCGTCTTTGACCAGCATCGAATAGCGCCAAGAGCGTTTGCCAAAGCCCAAATCCTCTTTATCGACGAGCATTCCCATGCCTTCGGTAAATTCACCGTTGCCGTCGGGAATTACGATAATGTTCTCGGCCTCTTGGTCTTTGGCCCAGGCATTCATCACGAAGGTATCGTTTACCGACATGCAGATAACGTCATCTACACCGTTTTGCTTGAGCAAAGCAGCGTATTCGTTGTAGCCCGGTAGGTGGGTAGAAGAGCAGGTGGGCGTAAATGCACCGGGCAGCGAGAAGACAACGACGGTTTTGCCCTTAAATAGGTCATCTGAATTGACGTTTACCCATTCTTCGTTTTGACGGGTGCGAAACGTGACGTTAGGAACCTGCTTGCCTTCACGATTTTCTAATGCCATGAAATAAAATCTCCTGAAATTTAACAATTGAGAAAAATGACTAGGCGTTAATTGCCTCGACTCTTGATAATCTCTATAAGCTAAATCATACTCATTATGAGTACGTTTTGCAACATAGAAAAATTAGAAGCTGCTTTAGATCTATCTAAAGGCATACGTCTCATGCTGATAGGTGAACGCTCAGCCTAGGGTCACGTCTAAAAACATCATCACTACAAACCCAACTAGCACGCCCAAGGTGCCAACTTGACCTAAATCTTTCTGGTCGATGTCAGGAATGATTTCATCAACGATGACAAATAGCATGGCTCCGGCGGCAAAGGCCATGCCCCAAGGCAGCAGCACCGATGAAAAGCTGACAACGCTAGCTCCTAGCAGCCCGCCAACGGGTTCGACGAGGCCCGTTAAGGTGGATATTCCGAGAGAATATAGGGGGGTGTAACCCAGGTTTCTTAAGGCGATCGCCACCACCAACCCCTCGGGAATATTCTGCAAGCCAATGCCGCCTGCAAGCGCGAGCCCACCCGCTGCACCTGAGCCCACGCTAACGCCCACGGTGAGTCCTTCAGGAAAGTTATGGAGGGCGATCGCAATTACAAACAGCCAAATTTGCTCAAAGTTTTTAGCCTCTCGGCCTTCTTTACCCTTAAAAAAATGCTCGTGGGGAAAGAAAGCATGAGCAAGCCACAGCGCCGCGCCGCCTAACAGAACACCCACCACCATCACGCCCGCTGCCGCCGCTTCTGAGTAGCCCAAATTTTTAGCCGCTTCTGTGCCGGGAATCAGCAGCGAAAAAGAGGTGGCCGCTAGCATGATGCCGCCACCAACACCCAATAAAATTCCTTGTACCCTAGCAGACAGCTCAAACGGTAGCATAACTGGCAGCGCCCCCACGCCGGTCGCTAGCCCCGCCCCTAAGC
>JBARVS010000486.1:0-6493 GCA_049646385.1 Phormidesmis sp.
CCCGTAAGAATTACTTGCGACATCTAACGCCATTTTTGTCACAAGATGTCGCAAGCTTTTCGAGCGAGGGCAATTCGATAAATGAGCTGAGAGGTGTCGCCTTCGCTTTGTAAAAGACCCCGGTTAATGAGCTGTTTGAGATCTCTTTGTAAGGTGCGGCGCGATCGCTCAGGGCAAAGCGACTCAAAGATTTGAATCGTCAAAATGCCGTGCTTTTCTAAATAAGCCCAAGCTGCCTGCTGGCGGGAGTTTAAACCCTGTGGATGCGCGATAGAAATAGGTTTGATTGCAGGTGCATTTACAGGTTGATCAAAGCTGATGCGATCGCCCACATAGGCACTAAGATAGCTGATCAGGAGCTGCTTAAGCTCGTCGTAAAGTAGAGCGCGGTGGCCCTCGTCACTTCTGAGTGCAGAAAGCAGCAGCGCATTAAAAGACCGATGACACACTTCTGCTATCAGCTCGCTTTTTTTAACGGATAGCGTTTTGTTACTCATCCTCATACCGCACGCAAACCGTTGAATGAAGCTTTGTTCGACCATGTTGTCAAAGTGAACAAATATCTCTGGCGATAGATAATACTGAACATAGACAACCTTATGACCCGCGTCTTCAAAGTAGCTAGCGTAGGTTTCAACCATCTGCTGAATCATATTGGCTAGCGGCTGCTGCATAAACTCAGGCGTAATCATTCGAGCGTGGGTAACCTCAACGCCCTGTCGGTGACGCTTTTCTAGCTCGTGAAAGATAGCGAGCTTGTTAGGAAAAAAACGGTAAAGGGTGCCCACGGCGGTTTCGGCTTGGCGGGCGATCGCATGAGTAGTCGCCGCCTCATAGCCCACCTCCCAAAACACCTCAGCTGCCGCCTTGACAATTTGCTCTACGCGCTCTTGGCTGCGCTGCTGCTGTGGCTGACGACGAAAATCCGAATCCTTCAACACCCACTCCTCAAATAAATCCAAATAAATCCGACCTTGACAAACTCAAAGCGCGTGAGCTTAACTGTAAAACATGACATATTTTTCATGTTTTTAGAAACGCATAGTTAAGGAGCTACGTCCCATGTCCATGCTAAGTGGTGCGCCCTGGCTACTCGCACACAAGTCTATGCTATCGGTGAATCAGCCCTTTAAGGTTTCGCTATATGGGCAGGACTACGTGCTCTGGAAAGACCAAAGCAATGAGGTTCAAGCACTGCCCAACAGTTGCCCTCACATGGGCGCGATGCTCTCTGAGGGCTGGTGCGAGGCGCAGGCCGATGGATCTATCAGGCTGGTTTGCCCCTTCCATGCCCTGGAATTTGATGGCGAAGGCTGCACGACTTTACCCGGCAGTCAAAAAAAGACGCTGCCTCAGCTTGATCCTTTAAGGCTGATTATTGAGGATGATTTTATCTGGTCTTATGGAAATGCCGAGCCTGCCATACCTATTCCTAGCATTCTCAATGAGATAGCGAGTAGCTATGAGTTTGTTGGGGCTACCGGAGAAACTAGCGTTGCAACACCGCTGCTGTCAATGCTGCTGAATATGCACGACTACAACCATCAAAATGGCACTCACCGAGATTTGTTTCGGATCAAAGAAGTTCAGTTTGGTGAGTTTATTGATCAAGGTCATCATTCTGAAGCCTTTTTCAAGACGCCAACGGTCTCTCCTACAAGGCGAGAAATTATGAGGAATCCAGCTATTTTGGCCATTCCTCAAGTCATTGAGGCTCATTTAGAAAATTATTTTCCTTCTCTGGTAGTTTTGCATGGAAAAACTGCCGTAGGCCCTGCCATTCAGTGCCATTTGTTTATTCCTGAATCAAATGAGAAGACTCGTACCTATGTGCTTTTGTTTGCTCGGCTAAAGTCTCCTATATTCCGGCTGATGAAAAGCTCTTTTCTGGATCTAGTTGGCACAGTCATTGAGCAAGATGCTGATATTTTGACTAAGCTCTATCGCGACCAGCCGCAGAAGATAAAGCTTAATAATGAAGTAGGAATGGACTGGGTACGGCGTAACTACGAAAGCTGGCCTGCGATCGCCCAGCCCAATCTGTCTCGATAAGGTTCTATCACTGCTAACCGAAGCTTATGGCTCAAATGACTGTGACTGCTAAACCCGCATTGTATTTACAGACTCAATGTGCGGATCGCGAGTTCGCGCTTTGAGGTGCAACGCTAGCCGATCTAAATTGAGACTTAAAGGCTCTGTGGCGACGGTTTGGATTTTTAAAACAAGAAACATCTGCTAGCAATTCAGTAGCAAGATTGTAATAGTGAAGCATGAATTAGATAGCTAAGTCAGGGGTGTTTGCCTAAGCTTAAAAGTAGTGAATTAAAGAGAGGCTATGGCAAACCTGCGTTTATTGATGTAAAAACGAGGAGTCGGGTGGGCGTAAGTTTGAAGAAGCGATCGCTGCTGCCCATACTCAAACAGTTCAGCTAATTGGAGACTAAAATTGTGCCTCAGCATTTAACAGCTCAACCCTACCTGATGTGGAAACTTTTTGCGGCCTTGGGCTGCGGTTTGATAGCGGGTGCCTTTTTTGCCTTTTCGTCTTTTGTGATGAGTGCCCTGGCCCAACTAGAGCCGCCGCAGGGCATCGCCGCTATGCAAGCTATCAATATTACGGTGATTAATCCGTGGTTTATGGGAGTGTTTATGGGAACGGCTGTTGTTTGCTTATTTCTCACTATCGCCTCATTGCTAAAATGGCATCAGCCGGGTAGTCCCTACCTAATGGCTGGCAGTTTGCTGTATTTGTTGATTACCTTTGGCGTGACGGTTGTATTTAACGTGCCGCTTAACAATGCGTTAGCAAAAGTTGATCCGATCAGCGCTGAAGCTGCTAAGCTATGGGCGCAATACCTGAACGACTGGACAATGTGGAACCATGTTCGGACGGTGGGGGCGATCGCAGCGACAGTGGCCTTCATCCTTTCGCTTTGTTATCCAGCAGTGCGGTCAGGATCGCTATAAGCGCACATATTTTATCTTTGAAGAAAAGTCAGAACGGTTGAGAAAATGCTTATGTTTGGCTGCCATAAGTACCGACAACAATTTTTCTTGCCGCCAATCTGCTTCATCTAGATCTGTTGCAACAATCGGCTTGTTGTTAAGTTACGTCTCAACAGTGAGCGAATCTGTTGACTGGTAGTATATTTGAACTATTAAGTTAAGCTTCTCATCTATTAAATACGAGGAACAAGAAATGAAACTCAATCCTTCTCTTAGTTTTAACGGCCAGTGTGCAGCCGCGTTTAAGTTCTACGAGCAGTGCTTAGATGGTAAACCGGGCGCAATGATGACCTGGGGCGAGTCACCCGTGGCCGACGAAGTTGCTCCTGAGCTACGTAATAAAGTTATGCATACTAGCCTACGGGTGGGTGACGTAGAGCTAATGGGCTCTGATAGTTCGTCGGCGCATTACCAAACTCCTCAAGGTTTCTCGGTGTGTCTTAACATTGATGATCCAACCGAAGCAGAGCGCGCCTTTCAAGCTTTAGCAGAAAACGGAACCATTAAAATGCCGATGGAGAAAACCTTTTGGGCAGCTCGCTTTGGCATGTTGGTCGATCAGTTCAACATTCCCTGGATGATTAACTGCGATCAGCCCACTTGACGAGCTATTTCTGAGCCGCTGTAGCGAGAGAGTAGAATGGCTTCTACAGTAAAAAATCTTGAGGCTTAATGCAAAACGATTGGTATAGCTGGTATCGAAGTTTTGATGAAAATCATGGCGCTCAGGCGCGACAGCAGTGGTATAGCGACTCAGCTCGGGCCTACAGATGGGCTAGACCCACTTATCCAACCGCACTCATTGATCGCGTTGTTGCTCAGTCGCAGCTGAAAGCGTCGGCTTCAATATTAGAGATTGGCTGCGGGCCTGGGATTGCGACAGCAGCATTTGCCCAAAGAGGATTCCGCATCTGTGGGGTAGAACCGAGTGCGGCGGCCTGTGAAATGGCGCGGCAGGCTTGTGAGGGTTATGGCGATCGCCTCACCCTTCACAACAGCACCTTTGAGAACTATCCGCTCAGCAGCCAGCCGTTTGACGCGGTGCTTGCCGCCACCTCTTTTCATTGGATATCGCCAGAAATTGCCTGCAAAAAATCAGCCGCTGCCCTCAACCCCAACGGATCGCTAATTTTATTATGGGCAACGCCGCCCCAGCCCAGCGAAGAAATCTGTGAGTATTTGAGCCCTATTTACGAGCGCTACGACCTAGCAGAGCTGGGGCAAGAACGGCGTCGTACTCAAGACGATTACCAAAACAATTTTGAGATGTTCGCTAAAGCCGTCAATGAGTCGGGATACTTTCAACCAACGAGCGTTGGCATTCAGCAGCAGCAATCTATCTACAGCATCGAAAAATACCTGGCTCTGTTAAGCACGCTCTCTCCTTACATAGCCCTAGAAGCGCAGCGGCGTGGCGATTTATTTGATGCGATCGCACAGCAGCTTGCCGCAAAACTAGAAACTGGCGCGCTGACAACAACGCACTGGTTTGCCGATCAGGTATCATCGCTCAGTCGCTAAGCCAACCGCTCTGGGCAAATCCGGGCAAATCTATGAGAGCCTAGCTGTCGGCTACTTTGCAAAAAATGAAGCTTAGTTGCTAAAGCGCAACAATATGTCAGCATATTGAGTAGCCAGCCGCTAACAAATTCACCCTTATGGAACCGCAAAACCGCAACGTCATTATCACCGGAGCCTCCTCAGGCGTAGGACTTTATGCCGCCAAAGCACTCGCCGAGCAAGGCTGGCATGTGATTATGGCCTGCCGCAATCTTGCTAAAACTGAGCAGGTCGCCAAGGCGCAAGGCATCGCGCCTGACAACTACACCATCCTTAAGCTTGATTTAGCCTCTTTAGAAAGCGTTCGTCAGTTTGTAGAAGCGTTTCGAGCAACGGGCCGATCTTTAGACGCGCTAGTCGTGAATGCCGCGATTTATAAGCCCAGCCTTAAGTCTCCCGAGCGCAGTGAAGACGGCTATGAAATTAGCGTAGCTACCAACCATCTGGGCCACTTTTTGCTGTGCAATCTGCTGCTAGAAGATATGAAAAAATCTTCTCATCCAGAGCCGCGCCTGGTCACCCTGGGCACCGTGACCGCCAATCCTAAGGAGCTGGGCGGCAAAATTCCGATTCCTGCGCCGCCCGACTTGGGTGAGCTAAAAGGGATGGAGCTAGGCTTTAAGTCGCCAATTGCCATGATTGATGGCAAAAAGTTTAAGCCGGGTAAAGCCTACAAAGACAGCAAGCTGTGCAACATGCTCACCATGCTAGAAATGCACCGCCGCTATCACAAGGACACAGGCATTGTTTTCAACGCGCTGTATCCGGGCTGCGTCGCTGAGTCAGATTTGTTTAGGGATGCACCTAAGCTGTTTCAAGTCATTTTTCCGTTCTTTCAAAAGAATGTGACGGGCGGCTATGTCAGCGAAGCAGAGTCGGGTAAGCGCGTGGCCCAAGTGGTGGCCGATGAAGGCTTTGGTAAGTCGGGCGTGTACTGGAGCTGGGGCAACCGTCAGGATGAAAATCGGCAGGCGTTTTGCCAGGAAGTGTCTAATGAGGCCGCAGATGAAGACAAGGCGAGCCGCCTATGGGATCTTAGTGAGAAGCTGGTAGGCATTGCCTAGACTGATTGCCTAGACTGATTGCCTAAAATAGGGCACAGCTGATGGGGCTCGTGTATCTTTAAGGGCGGGCCCAATTTTACAATGAAAACACTGGCATTAAGACTTCATCCTGATGCAGACATCCGACGCGAGCTAGAGATGCTGGCTCAAAGCAACGCGATCGCGGCTGGCGTGATCTTAGGCGCGGTAGGGAGCTTGTCTAAAACCTGCCTAAGATTTGCCGGAAACGACAAACCGACCGAGCTATTAGGCAAGCATGAGATACTAACGCTCTCTGGCCTGATCTCAACTGAAGGCGTTCATTTACATATGAGCGTGGGCAATTCGCAGGGCCACTGCATCGGTGGGCATGTGACCTATGGCTGCAAGGTATACACCACGCTAGAGCTGGTGATTGGACTGGTGCTTGATGTCACTTTTCAGCGCGTCTTTGATGAAACAACCGGATTTAAGGAGCTAAAAGTAGCCAAAGCGGATTGAATGCCTTCTACAACAGCGCTTCTTGATAAATTTTTAAGAGCTGGTGATAGTTTTGAGTAGCTGTGTATTTTAATTCAAACTCTTGTCGGGTAGTTTGGCGCATTCGAGCTTTGGTAGAGTCGGCCTGCGCAATGAACTGTTGAACAGCAGCTGCTAAGCTAGCTGAATCACCTGGAATAAAGTGAAAACCCGTTTCTTTAGGCTCAATTAAACAGCTCAGACTGCCTAAATCTGATGCGATGACAGGTGTTCCTACCGCAAAAGATTCTAACACCGTTCTAGGCAATCCTTCATACCACTTAGACGGTATGACCATACAGCTAGCCTCACCCAGCAGCCTGTAAACCTCTGCTAGCGGTTTGCGTCCTAACCATGTGACGCCC
>JBARVS010000487.1:0-3838 GCA_049646385.1 Phormidesmis sp.
GTTCGACAGGCTTTTTTACCTCAGGCTTATAGTCTGACTCACCCCCAAAAGATGCCTGTAGCTTGCTCACCCGATTGATAAAGTGCTGTAGCTCTAGCTTTCGCAGGGCCGGGATCACATCGTCTGGGTCAAAGCCTTCTAGCTTGCAGGTGTTAAGGTCAGTTTCGACAGGTACATCGGTGACGATAGTCGCCAAATATTTAGACTGCTCGGCGTTTTCCTTGTCAGCTTCTAGTTTCTTTTTTACTGCGCCTTTGATATCTGCTATCGAAGCGTAAATGGTCTCTAAATCGCCATAGGTATCCAGCAGCTTAACAGCCGTTTTTTTACCAATGCCTTTCACGCCTGGAATATTATCGGAGGCGTCGCCACACAGCGCTTTGTAATCAATCACCTGGCTGGGCAAAATCTTTAGCTTTTCGTATACTTCGGCGACGCCAAACTCTTTGGCTGATCCGCTGCTGCTGCGAGCAAAAGAATTGCTCAAATACATTATTTTGATAGCTTCGTCTTGGTCGATGAGCTGAAAAAGATCCTGGTCGCCGCTGAGAATCTTGACCCGGAAGCCTTTGCCCTTTGCTCTAGTTGCCAGCGTCCCAATCATGTCGTCAGCCTCGTAGCCCGGTTCGCAAAATATAGGCAGCTTGAGCGCTTTTAGCAAACCTTTGAGATTTTCAACATCTTCAGTAAATTCTTCCGGCGTTTCCGCTCTGCCTGCTTTGTAAGTGTCTGCTTTTTCGTGGCGAAAGGTGGGCGCGGCTAAGTCGAAGGTGATGGCGGCGCAGTCAGGCTTTTCTGCCTCTAGCGTGTCCATGAGCGATTTAAGGAAGCCAAAGCACACGCTGGTAGGGATACCTGTTGAGGTGCGTAGCCCACCGTCGCGGCTGCGGGCAAATGCGTAGTAAGAGCGGAAGGCCAAAGAGTGACCGTCTACTAACAAAAGAACTGGCTTATCTACAGAAGAACTCAAATCAGGACTCGAAAGACGGCAAGGGCGGTTGATTTATCCATTATCGGATAGTCACGGGAGAAATGGCTGATGGAAAAATAAATAAAAAGCGCCCGAACATACCTGGAAAGTACGTAGGGCGCTAGGAATCGATTTCTAAGTTGACTTCATTGATTGCTCAATATGGAGAAAACTCGGCTGTGCGTGCTCCCACACGTCA
This sequence comes from Phormidesmis sp., assembly GCA_049646385.1. Taxonomy (GTDB): domain Bacteria; phylum Cyanobacteriota; class Cyanobacteriia; order Phormidesmidales; family Phormidesmidaceae; genus Phormidesmis. The sequence continues at coordinate 1,170 of JBARVS010000487.1, forward strand.
GCGACTGCAAAAAATAAGCCAAGCAGCATAAACCAAGACGGCATAAGCCAAAGTGCTAACGTTCTGCTAACAAGAAAGCCTGTTAAGTTCTCTGAGAAGAAGTGTATCAAGAATTACCGTTCTTTTGGTAATAATTCTTCACGATTTTAGTTTTGTTTGGCTGTGTTTGAAGAAAGATTGCCCCTAAATCTTTTGGCTAAATCTCTGAAATTCCTTGGTGTCAAAAGATAGTAGCGCCTGCGTAAAGCGCTTTGTATTCTTTTTTTTACCTCTGTCTAAAGTTAGATTGTGCGTAACTCATGACTTTTCTCGCTGCGATCGCATAACTGTAGATCTCTGTCACTATGGAGTTGGCGTATTAATTGACCTTTTTTAAAACCTTGCAGATTACTTTTTTAGGAACCAGTTCTGGCGTGCCTACGCGATCGCGCAACGTCTCTAGCGTGGCCCTACGCCTGCCCCAAAGGGCCGAAGTCTGGCTATTTGACTGTGGCGAAAGCACTCAGCATCAGTTCTTAAAGAGTGAATTTAAGTCAAGTCAGATCCGCCGAATTTTTATCACCCATATGCATGGCGATCATATCTTTGGCCTGCCGGGGCTGCTGGCAAGCTGTGGTATGGCAGGCACAGGTCAGCAGCAAATTGATATTTACGGCCCGCCCGAGCTAGCCCCTTACTTAGATGCCTGCCGCCGCTATTCAAAAACGCAGTCTTCCTATCCGATTGAGGTGCATGTTACCGAGCCCGGAAAGGTATACGAAGATGACGACTATATTGTGAGCTGCCAGCGGCTAAAGCATCGCATTCCAGCCCATGGCTATCGCGTCACCGAAAAAGATCGCATCGGCCATTTTGATGTGAAGCGAGCCGCAGCTTTGGGCATTCCACCTGGGCCGCTGTATGGCAATTTGAAGCGAGGCGAAGTGGTAACGCTAGCCGATGGCCGTAAAATAAATGGTTCAGACCTTTGTGGGCCGACTATTGTGGGGCGCAAATTTGTGTACTGCACCGATACCGTCTTTTGTGAGAACGCCATTGAGCTAGCAGATCAGGCCGATGTGCTGATTCACGAGGCGACTTTTGCCCATCAAGATGCTGGCTTGGCCTATCAGCGGATGCACTCAACCTCGACAATGGCGGCTCAGGTTGCTTTGTCGGCTCAGGTAAAGCAGCTCATTATGACGCACTTTAGCCCTCGCTACGCACCAGGAAACGCTATTCAGCTCAGCGATTTGCTCAGTGAAGCCCGCTCTATTTTCCCAAATACGCTCATGGCTAAGGACTTCTTTACCTACGACATTGCCCGTAGGGATGAGGATTCTAAAGTAAAGGTAGCGGCTTAGGTACGGCTAGCAATGCTCTTTGCTATGTATCTGGCTGCTATCGGTCTGGCTGCTATCGGTCTGGCTGCTATCGGTCTGGACTAAGGCCAGCCAGCCGATTTTTCATTTGTCGGAGATGCTGGTAGCTGCTTACTGGCAACCGGGGCCGAGGAACCTCTTCGTTAGGCCAGTCTGGTAGGTCGTGGCAAGGGCAAGAATGAGGCTTGCTTTCTTTTTGTAGAATGGGTATGGGCATTTCGCATCTTGCACAGTTCACTACCTCCCAAGTAGGAGAGAGTAGCTCTGCGATGGTTTGATCGGTGCCTTCTAAGTATAAGGATTTGCCTTCTGCGGCCATAATAGCTGCCCAGCAGTCTTCAAATTCGGGGCTGAAGTGCTCACCTTGAATGACCTTTTCAGGCTGATAGCTGAGGCGTCCATGGTCGCTTTTGACCTTTCTCCCTAGCTGAAACCAGTGGGCTAAATAGGTTTTAACGTCGGTCAAGGAGGCCATATTTTCGTAAAATGCTTAGTGTTGGCTGCATTAGACCATAGCCTTTTCGCCCCTGTCCGTACGCATCCTAACCGAAACAATTAATTATTGCGCCTTTCTGGTTACCCGCTCTCCTATCGCTGAAATATTGACGGCGTATCCGCTGGTAACCAAGTATACGTCAGTGGCAAATTCGCCTATGGTGCGGCTGAGTGTGCCGAGGCGATCGCGAAAAGTCCGCCCTAGCCGATAAGCAGGCACCACGCCCCAGCCGGTTTCTTCTACAACCAGTATCACATCAGCAGAGGTGTGCGCCAGCTTAGTAATAAGCTGAGCCTGCGAGTCATTCCAGGCGCTGATATCTTGCTCGATTAGATTTGCTAGCCAGGTACCAAGCGAATCTATTAGCAGGCAGTGCGCTTCGTTATACTTAGCAATACATTGAGCGAGTTCAACGGGCACTTCATCAACTTGCCATTGAGCCGATCTTCTTTGCCGATGCTGCTCAATGCGGGCTTGCCATTCGGCATCTTTAGGGTTGCTTTGGGCCGTTGCGATATAAATTACCTGCTGGCTTTTGGCTAGGGCATTTTGCTTAGCAAGCTGCTCGGCCCACTCACTTTTGCCAGAGCGAGTCGGGCCAGTTATTAAGGTAAGGGTCATGCTTTAATTTGCTAGATTTTTGCGTTTTATGGACTGTTTTGGAGCTGTTTTATGGAGCTATGGAATGACGAAGAATAGCTGTAAAGCTAGTGACTCAATTTGTGGAATTATGTTATTCTAGAGGACTGTAGTTTCGCCCTGTTCTTTGGGATTTTAATTAAGGAGGTTTTCGCTTGGAGTCTGCTGTAGAG
>JBARVS010000488.1:0-5492 GCA_049646385.1 Phormidesmis sp.
GTATTGAAATGGCCAAAGCTGCTCATAATGTACGGCTCACCCAAGCCGCCATCGCCGATCGTGACCGGAAATAGCTGATCGGGATGCAGCTTAGCAGCGGCCATCGCAAAGTGCTGCCCCTGTCCTAGCGGGCCAGCAGGACTCAAAAGGCCAGGAATTTGACCAGAGAGATGACCGAGCAGGCCGTGGGTTTCACGAAATCTATCGCCTAGCTCCTGCACAGTTTTGATGCCCATTTGCTCTAAGGAAGTATCCATGAACACCGTGCTATAAAAGCCGGGTGCATGATGGCCTACTTCGGTAATCAGATTTTTGTAGCCCAACATGACCAAAGCCGCGATCGCATCAGCAATACTTGCAAAGCCACCCGGATGCCCTGACTGCTTGCTAGCCGTCGTGCGCAAAGTTAGATAGCGTAGCGCATCAGCAGCCAGCAGCGTTTGATACACCGCAGCTCGATCCGTAGGCGATGAAATAGCCGCTTGCCCTTCATCAATAGCTTGAGCTTGCCCATACTGCTCAAACTCAGGCTTAGGCTCACCAAACTGTCCGATACCTTCGCAAAAGGCAGGAGCTGAAGAAGCGGTAGAAGTTTGAGAAACGGCTGCAGTCATATGAAGGGCCTCGGCTAGGATAAAGTTTATGTAAGTTTGCTTCTACTATCAGGCTTTTGCCATAGGCTTTATAGATCGTTGTGTAGCCATCTTATGACGGCCATTGAGCCTTTTCAAGGGGCTCGTCTTGCTCGGCTCGCTATTTTAAAGCGGAGGCAGGCGCGTTTGCACACAAAGAAAACGCCGCAGAGTCCACAGAACTAGCGACATTCGCAAAAGTAAATTACGGAGTTCGCAAAAGCCACTACGAGAGACGTGGCAATGGCTAAGCGACTACATGAAAAATCAAAAGTAGAGTGAATTCAGCCTCAGGGGTTTATAAAATGCAAAACCAAAATATAGAATCAATCAAAACCATTTTTCAAAGCCGCCTAACAACGCTTGAGCACCTTTTACAGTCCGCTCAAACCCATTTCAGTGGGAGTGAATCGTTTCTGCAAAAGCGTATTGCGACGGATATGCTCCCTCTTGGCACGCAGATTGCGTTCACCTGCAATCAACCACGCAATTTTGCTCTGTGGTGTGACGGTAAACCGATGGATAATCTAGATCCAGAAGTCACATCCCTGGCTCAAGCCTATGAGCATATAGCAAATACTAAAGGGCTTGTTTCAAGTATTAACGTTGAAGATGCAAAACTAGATGAGATTATGCGCATTGACATCGAGGGAGCCTACATCGAGCTACCCGGTAGCCACTACGTCAGTGAATTTTTAATGCCAAACTTCTACTTTCATTTGGTTACAGCTTATGCAATTCTTCGCATGGCGGGTGTAGCTATTGGCAAACGGGATTATATGATGCACCTAGTGCCCTTCATTCAAAAGCCAGACTAAATATAGGATTTGAGAAAGTATCTCTAGGGTTTATACAACGGTTTGTACCGCTCAAAGCGTGAGTGCGATCGCCCCTCTCAACCAAAGCAAATCAATCAACGTTCTGCACAACATCACAAGAGCGCTTTTCCTCTTTCATCACGATGTCGCGAGCCGTCAAAATGTCTTCCTGATATAGCTCTGCCCACTGCTCCAATCGCTTTTGTGCCGGTGCAAAATAGGTAGAATCTACTGGGATACTGCAAAAGTCTCGCATCATTGATATCCATCTGCTGTTTTTTGCGTGCTCTGTGCCATCGTCAAAAAACTTTCTGTCAAAGGCTCTGCTGCTAGGTCTAATAGTAGCTTCTGAAGTCGTTAAAGCCGCACCTGGATTCCGTAAACTATTAGGCGTTGCGATCGCCTGAGTATCCGTCTCTTTGGTGTAAAAGAAAATAGCTGCGACCAACCCTGCCAACCCACAGGCAGCGATCGCTACCTGTGGAGACAGTTTAGCCCTCCAGTCAAACTGGCTATCCGCCGCAGCCGTAGAAACAATCGCAATCGGTTTAGTAATACCCGGAAGCTGTCTCTCTGCCCAATCTAAATCGAAAACTTTTGCATAGAGAGAATTAGCCACCTCCAGATTGCCGCGATTTGCTTTAGCTAGCCCAGAGCGCAGTAGCACAGCCTGCTCAGGGCTGTTTTTCAAAGGGACTTTGCCCCTCTGTAAAATCTGTATGTATAAAATCAGCAGAGAATCTCTTCTGCCATAGTCTAAAAGAGTCGTCTCAATTTTGTGCAGATGAGATGCAGCTAGACTCTTTTGCCAGCTTTCAGTAATTTCCTCTTGAACAATCAGGTCAACGACTACCCCCGCATCCTCTTCTTTAAGCTGAGCAGCATAGCGAACCGCATAAGTGCAAAGAACTTCAGTCATTTCTAGCTGATCGCCTACCCACTCTTGAATTCTTCCTAAAATAATAGGAATGGCGTAAGCCTCCACCTTAGGAAGAATCTCCTCCCAAAAGCTGGATAGTACGGCTGAAAGCTGATCTTCAGGCTTCGATGCATTCATACTCGCTACTAGCTCACAAACTAAAACATTTACCCAAAACTTATCCAGCGGTTATAGCCATACCGTCGGTGGCGCTGCTATTGACATAAGCTTTATTCCACCGACGCACTTCTACCCGCTCAACTTCTACCTGCTCAACTGTCAACCTTTTGCGCATAAACTATTAGACTTTATTGATTTTGGCAAGACCGTAAGACAGTTATGTCATCAGTATTATCCCCTACTCACAATAGAGTCAAGTAGACCATATATCAGTGATATTTCTGATAAAAAAAAGCCTGTTTTATGAAGATTAGGCTTTCTCCGTACGAGCAGATTTTTGCCAGCATAAATCAATACCTCAGCGCCCTAGTCAAGACAGTAGTTTTCGTTGGTTAGCTTGCTGCTTGCTGACTGCCTAAGCTGACTGCTTCAAGAGGTAATTAACAGCTATTGAGCGCCAAAGCTCGTACGCCAAACGTCCATGCATCAAGGCTAAAAGCTTAGATTGGGCACATCTCTATAGACCTGCACGAGAAATAACAATGACAATACTTACGAACAACGCATCTGAACTCAATACAAATCTAAGTAACTTACTAAATAATGCAACCGCAATTCCCAAATTATTTGCAGCTAAATCCTGTAGGTTAAGCTGTCATGAAAGTTTGATAAAGCGTATCGCGTTGCTGAGCAGGTCTCCCCAATGATTTGATTGCCCCTACCAAATCTTCTTCACGCTGGTAGGTTCCACCCACGGCGCCTGCCATAGAGGTGATATGCTCTTCCATTAAGATGCCGCCGATATCATTGCAGCCCCAGCGCAGCGCCTCAGTTGCCCCCTTTAACCCTAGCTTTACCCAGCTCGGCTGATGATTCACAATCCAATTGCCCAGAAAAATTCTAGCCACCGCCGTTAGCACTAACGCATCTGCTAATACTGGCTGGTCGCGCCCAACCCTTCGTCGTAAAGGCTTTGGCGCTTCCTTACCCACAAAAGGCAGCAAAATAAACTCAGAAATCCCAAGATAGCCAGCCTTTTTAGACCGTTGCTGTAGTTCTCGTAGCAAATTCAAATGAGCAACCTGTTGCTCTACAGTTTCGATATGGCCTGAGAGCATAGTGCTTGTAGTAGGCAAGCCAACCTTGTGCGCTAGCCCTACAATCTCTAACCACTCTGCCGCTGAAGTTTTTTCAGGACACAGTACCCGCCGCACCGAATCATCTAGCACCTCTGCGGCTGTCCCTGGTAGCGATCCTACGCCCGCATTTCGTAGCGCTATTAGCACCGTCTTTAGGCTCAGCATGTCCTCACGCGCAATAAACTGTATTTCTTGAGGAGAAAATGCATGTACGTGTAAGTCTGGCGATGCTGTTTTAATGGTTTCTACCAGCTTGCAGTAATAGGCTAACGAGGTTCCATTGATTTTGGCCTGAGGATTTAGCCCGCCCTGCATACACACTTCCGTCGCGCCCAGCGCAGCAGCTTCGGTGGCTTTATCTAAAATGCCGCCCCAGTCCACCCAATAAGCGCCAGCCTCACCCGCGTCTCGGCGAAACGCACAAAAGCTACAGTGCTGCTCACAAATATTGGTGTAGTTAATGTTGCGATTGAGCACATAGGTGACGGTATCGCCAACCTGCCTTTGCCTGAGCCTATCTGCTGTAGCTCGAATCATTTCTTTTTTTGCCGCACCTGAAGCCTGGAGCAACGTAACGCCTTCTGCGATCGCAATATCTTCCCCCATCAGCGCTCGATCTAAAATCTTCTCAATCACTGACTTAAACCCCTAATACTGGCCGCTTGATCGCTCTTTTACTATTCTAGTGGACTCCTTTAAGCAAAATAGACAACACCAAAAAGACGAACGGCACCTTCGCGCTTGTTCGCCTTTAGATTCCCTCAATTGTCTTAGCCGTTTACTGACCCAATTTTCTGTACAAACTATAGGACAATAGGCGCAGCCGCAATTTCTGCAAGCCCTACCGACTCCAACAGTTCAATCCAGTGAGCGGCGATCGCGCCATCAGCCTCAACGCTTGGCTGCGCAGCTCTTAGAATAGCCATCTGAGCCACCGTGTCATACCAAATGCCGTTAGCGCCTAAGTTTTTGGCATTTTGCAGGTCGTCTCCTTCACTCAGCGCTGCCGTTAGCTCAGCGTTAGGCATCATTCGCTGCACCCAACCATCAACAAACGGACTCGCAGGGCTTAGTTCACCATGCAGTTTCATCGCCACATACCACTGATAGTTAGCACCTACGGCTAACTCAGGGGCCTCAGCGGGCATATCAATGGCCACAATGCCGCCCGCTTTTGGCACCGATATCACTTTTTGATACACCATATTTTTCGCTTCATCTTTGAGGCTAAAAACAGCTTCGCTAGCATCAGAGCTAGGGACATATACCAAAATAGTGGGTCTAGCTTTTAGCGTGGTGCCATAGAAGCTGCTAGGCGTGACGGCCACCATCGCTGGAATTTTTTGCCCTATAGCAGAGTACATAGCGCCGTAGGCATTGCTACGACTCAAGCCGTTTTGAAGTGCGGCGTTTTGGGAGATGTCCCCGTTAGCTAATGGCGTTAAAGAGGAGCCGCGAGAAGCACCGCCCGTCGCATTGCCAGGAGAGGCATTATCAGGCGGAGGGGTAAAAAAGTTGCCGCGAGAAGCACCGCCTGTTGCGTTATGAGGAGAGGCATTATCGGGCGGGGGGATGAAAAAGTTGCCGCGAGAAGCACCGCCCGTCGCATCGCCAGGAGAGGCATTATCAGGCGGAGGGGTAAAAAAGTTGCCGCGAGAAGCACCGCCTGTTGCGTTATGAGGAGAGGCATTATCGGGTGGGGGGGTAAAAGACCCTGCGTAGGCAGCGCCTGTTTGTGTCCATGATGTGCCTGCGGCGATCGCAACAGCCCCCAAAGCATTTGTAAACCAATGTTGTCTCATAACGCCTTTCCTATATAACTAAGCTCCCAAACTCAACTCGGCAAGTCGATCAACTTTTATGG
>JBARVS010000489.1:0-4173 GCA_049646385.1 Phormidesmis sp.
GATCGCCTGTGAACAGCCCTTTTTTCTGGCTCGGCATTTCTATTTTGCTCGTAGCTATCAGCTTAATGGCACTATTGACGGTGGCCATTTTAACGCTGCAAGAGCTAGCCCGAGCTGCCAGAAGCGCCGAAAAACTATTAGATACGCTTCATCGCGAGCTGCCCACAACCCTGCAAGACCTTCGGCTAACGAGCAAAGAGCTTGCTACGCTCACTGACGAAGTGAGCGGTGGTATGCACAGTGCCCGCAGCGTTGTGCAGCAAGTTGACCAAAGCCTAGTAGAGGCTAAAGCCCAAGCCCAGAAAGCTCAGGTGACCACTCGCAGCCTATGGGCTGGGGCCACCGCTGCGGCCAAAGTGCTGATAGCTCAGCCGCGTCGCCGTCGCCGCCCCCCGACTCGCCGTCCGCCCATCTCTTATTCTCATAAACAGCGTGTCTCTACTGCGCCCCAAGCCACTGCGAAGGATGCCCCAACTGCCGAACGCCTTACTGAACTAGACTCAAAAAATCAGTTAGGCAAAAATCAGTAAAGCGATAGCTTTCCTCTCGGCGTCTGCTATCTTAAAATCAGGTAAACAACTGTAAAGAGACGTCGCCAAAGATGGCGTCATTACCTTCGGCTTCAACCCATGGATGAATATGGATAAATGGCTCTCGAAACTGGCAACGAAATGTGCGCTCATCTGTTGCGTCATGCTACTAGCATGGTCGCCAGCGCTGCCCGCTCAAGCCTTTAATAACCCTGAGCTGCTGCCTGATGAGCCTACTGACATCATTGATTTGGCCCGCATTCTCAACGATGCTCAAGAGGAATCGCTAAATGCAAGCCTGTCCGCTTTTGAGTCAGAAACTGGCTGGAAGCTCAGGATTTTAACCCAGTTTGATCAAACGCCGGGTCGAGCGGTTAAAGATTTTTGGGGTCTAAACAAAAAGAGTGTGATGCTAGTGGCCGATCCTCGGGGGGGCAATTTGCTCAACTTCAGCGTCGGTGACGATCTTTATCCGCTGTTGCCTCGCACCTTTTGGATTGAGCTGCAAACGCGCTTTGGCAACCAGTTTTACGTTCGCGATAACGGCGAAGATGGGGCGGTGCTAGGCGCTATTAATGCGCTAGAAACCTGCCTGAAGCGGGGGGGCTGTGCGGTTGTGCCGGGTCTGCCGCGTGAGCAGTGGATTTTAACGCTCATTACCTCTATTTTGGGCGGGGTAATCTGTGGATTTGCCGCGCAGCCGCGTAAAGAAGGTGGCGGCATTGCTTGGCAGTGGGCACTGTTATTTTCACCGCTGTGGGGCATTTTGTTTATTGCCTTTGGTTTGGGGCCGGTCGTCACGCGCACGCCTGAACTACTGCCAGTTATTCGCAATGTATCGGGCTTTTTAATTGGTCTTATTGTGGCCTTTTTAACGCCTGTTTTTGGCAATCCACCGCCTGCTGATGACCCAAAAGGATAACCAGAACTAGCTGCTAATGATGCCTGCCCACTGTACTTGTTTTGCTCCCGTACGACGGTAGGAAAAGAAATTTTCGGGCTCTTGAAAGGTGCAGTGAGGCGCGATCGCAATTTGCTCTACCGCTAGCCCCATTTGTTCTAGCTGAGTTTGGTTTACCCGCCTAACATCTAAGCGCACCCGGCCCGCCCGCTGATCGCTCAGCACAGGCGGGTTCTTCATAGCCATGAGCTGGGCCAGCAAGCTCTCTTCAAGCCCATCCCTTTCAGAAACTATGCTAGCGCCTACTTTGGCGGCAACATCATGCATAACCTGATACACGCTGCCATCAATTGCTGGGCCTAAAGCCACGCTAATATTGCTTAGCTCACTGCCTTGCTCTAGCATTCGGGTCACAGCAGCTGGCACAATTTTTTGCGCCGTTCCTCGCCAGCCTGCATGAACGGCGGCAACACGACCCGTGACAATGTCGCTGATCAAAGCGGGTGTACAGTCGGCTGAGCAGGCCCATACAGACTGCCAAGGGCGATCGCTCACCAGCCCATCTGCTAGCGGGAAAGGAACTAGCGAACCGTCTTCGCTCTGGGGCAAGCCTGCGGCTCTTATGCTCTCTATCTCTGCGGGCATGAGCACATTACCACTGTGAACTTGCTTCACCCGATAGACCGCTGCTTCAGCTACAGAGTTTGCCACAGCGTCCTTTGGGTGACGCAATATACGAACCAGATCTTCTGGTGCTAGGGGATGAAAGTGCCGCGTAAAAAAACCATGAGGCTGAGGAATCAGGTTGCAGGTTAAAAAGGGTTTGTCCTGCCAGATTCGCCAAGTCCATGATGATGATGGACGAACTGGCGTCTTAATTTGCATAAGGTCAAGCTACCAGCAGTAGATAAAAAAAATGATAAAAGCTATAGCTCAATGGTTCACTTTAAAGATCGCTTTTATACTGGAGGATGAATTCAAAAATACCTTCAGACAGATTTTAGAATGAGAGCGTAGGATTGATGCAAGTCATTGTTGCTCAAGGTAAGGCTTTTGATGGCGACGTTTGGCTGTGATATTGAGGCCAGCTTGCAAAAAGCCGCTATCTGCCGCCGTACTGAGGAATAATAAAGCATTCAGCAATTGTTAGGTGATGTGAGGTTAATCCTATGGGTAAGAATTCCGCTTTTATTGCGACTATACTAGGCATTTTTTTGCTGGCCTTTATGGGCATACGCAGCGCTGCCAACTGGTTGGCGCAGTCGGAAGAGGGCTCAACTACGCCAAATACTTTGGTTCCCGTCAGCAATAATCAGCCTGATAGCGATGGCGCTTTAACAAGGAGTCAAAATGACTCGTTTATCAGTCAGTCAGGCAGTCAGACAGGCGGCCAAACCAACGATTCAAACGGTTCAACTGATGGATCGCAAGCTGGATCAGACCAAACCGCCTTAACGCCTTCGCCTACCGACGAGGCGGGTAGCTTACTTCAGCGGCAAAAGAGCGCCGAACGAGACGCCGCCGTTGCGGATACCCAAGTAGATATTATTCCAACCGCTAGCAGCGACGGTGTTGCCGCTCAAGGCAATACGACGGTAACCCCACAGCCTACCAGTCCGGCTCCCAGCACAACGACGCCGCAACCGACGCCTTCGCCTGCTGTTCCAGCCCTTTGGTAGCGATTACAACTTTTTTGAACTACCGCAATTTTTGAACGATACCAATACTATGGCGCGACCAGATATCTTAATTGCGGGGGGTGGAGTTATGGGACTGGCGATCGCGCTTGAGCTGCGCCAGCAAAATCATCAGGTAACCCTCCTTAGCCAAAACTTTGCTGCCGCCGCTGGCCATGCCGCCGCTGGCATGTTGGCTCCTAGCGCCGAGCAAATTGCATCAAGGCCAATGGCCGACCTATGCCTGCAAAGTTTAGATCTTTACCCAGCTTGGGTTAGCAAGCTAGAAGGCTTGACCGGATTTGACAGCGGATACTGGCCGTGCGGCATTTTAGCACCCACGTTGGCAGCTAAAATCGAGCATGAGGTCATTAAACCCGACCTAGCCGGATCTACGATTAGCCTCAGCGCAGAGGCAACACACAGCTATCAAGCCGGACTGAGTTCTAAAATCACAGGCGCTCATTTTTACCCTGACGATGGGCAGATAGATAATCGCGCCCTAATGAAGGCCCTGAAATCAGCCGCTCAAGACCTGGGGGTAAACATTGAAGAAGGGATTAGCGTAGAAGGCGTGATGCAGCGCAAGCAGCAGGTAACTGGGCTGCGCACCTCCGCTGGGATGAAGCAGGCTGCGCACTATGTAATTGCAATGGGGGCTTGGTCGGGGGAGCTTGTGCCGATTCCGGTAGTGCCTCGAAAGGGACAAATGCTGGCGCTGCGAGTGCCGTCTGGCTATGAGCGAGTACAGCCGCTGCGCCGGGTGCTCTATGGCGAAAAGGTGTACATTGTGCCCCGGCGCGATGGTCGAATTATAGTGGGCGCAACGGTGGAAGATGTCGGCTTTACGCCACATAATACGCCTGCTGGCATGGCTGAGATATTGAGCGCGGCGGTTGAGCTGTACCCGGCGCTGAAGGATTTTCCGATAGAAGAGTGCTGGTGGGGATTTAGGCCCGCCACGCCTGATGAGCTGCCTGTGTTGGGCGCTGGCCCCTGCGAAAATTTAACGCTGGCAACAGGACATTATCGCAACGGCATTTTGCTTGCGCCAATCACGGCCCGG
>JBARVS010000490.1:0-9866 GCA_049646385.1 Phormidesmis sp.
CCGTAGTACAGTGCATCAATAATAAAATCATCGTCATCAAAAGTCGTGAGGATTAGAACTGTAAGCTGAGGAAAGATTGTCTTTATCTCTTGAGTTGCCTTCACCCCGCCGATTCCGGGCATTCGGATATCCATGAGGATGACATCTGGAAAAGTAGGGTTCGATCTAATATTTGATTTGCTAGTATTTTTGGTGCTACTTATAGCAGACAAAATTTCTATAGCTTCTTCTCCAGAGCTAGCCGTTAGCACAACAGAAAAATCTTCATGCGTGCTCAGCAAAGCCTTCAGTCCAGAAATCATAGAGATTTGATCATCGACTAGCATAATATTGATCATATTGATTTTCTCCCACTATGCCTTTTTGAGTAGTTGAGCCGAGTGATCTAATGACAGAGCCGATGGCAGATCTGAGGCTAGGGGCATCCATACTTGAACACTGAATCCAGATTCTGCCTGGGCGTTGACGGCAAAAGTTCCACCCAATGCTTTCACCTTTTGGCTTAAATGGGTTAGGCCAAATCCGGGCTCAAACGTATGGGTGCTCGCTCCGTTATCTGCAATCGTTAGGGCAATGCAGCTTTTATTTATTTGCTCTAGCACAATTTGGATGCTGTTTGCCTGAGTGTGTTTTAGGGCATTGGTGATGCTTTCTTGAACAACGCTGTAAATCACATAGTCTTGAATGGGCAAGAGCGCTTCTTCTATGCTGTAGCGCAATTCAACAGTAATCGAGGTTTGTCTATTCACTCGTTCCACCATCTGCATCAGGCTATCTTCAAGTACGGCATGTTCAGCCAGAGCGTTGGTTTTGAGATTGCGCACCGTTTTTCGAATGTCACCGAGCCCTGCTTGGAGCTGGCTGCGCACGGAGTTGAGAAGAGCGATCGCCTCACCCGGTCGCTTTTGCCATAGCAAAGCCACTCCTTCTAAAGAGACAATCGAGGCCGTTAGCGTATGCCCTAAAGTATCGTGCATGGCCTCAGCTAGCTCATTGCGTTCTTTGAGCTTAATCATTTCAGCAGTAAGCTGTGCCTGTGACTGAAGCCGCTGATTCAAATCTAAAATATACTGACGCTGGCGAATAAGTAAGCGAATACACAGCAAAGAAAGTGAGCTGACAGAAAAGCTGATTAACCTAAAAATATAGTCTCTCAAACTCAAATTCTGCGGGTCTACGACAAAGAGATAAATTGAATAGCCTATGTAAACCCAAAGGCAAGATACAACAGCAGGATAGTTGAGGACGATTTTGATAGGATAGACTAGAAACAGTAGGGATTTGCTCTCTCCATCGAAGCTATGGCTCAGCAGGCTTAAAACAACAAACTCCATCAGCAGTAAGGCGTAGTTGAAATATCTTGATGTTAGGTGTAGGGCGGGCAATTTTCGAGGCAGGAAATGCAGCAGTAGCACAGCAGCAGACAGGAGCATTATTTTGCTAGAAAGCTCGGTGGTCAAACTAGCTGTTAGGCATAGCGCTACTAAAATTGCGCAGTAGCTTGCGTCTAACCCTGCATTGATAGAGGCTATAGAGAAGCTCACAAAGAGGAAAGGCATTACTCGTTTCATACGAACACCCATACAAGCACCTGCAGGTGCGATCATTTCTATATACTAAGTTGGTATCACCAATTCCACGCACGCCAAACAATAAGTAATATGCGTATAGCTGTGATTGCTGCAAAAAACAGATAAGAAACGGCAGTCAACAGAGAAGATACACGCTGCCGACTGCCCAACGGTTGCTAAACTAATCGCTGCTCTCGCTTTGGCAGTTTGTTATTTTAGTCTTCCGCTTAACAAGCAGGTTGCAAGCTGGATGCCGCTCATGGTGTACCACGGATCGGAACAGCTTCGCGCTAGCGCCATCGGCTCGAAGCCTTCAGGCTTTAGCAGCTTTGATATAGCAGAATCTGATCGCATATCTCCTGGTGCGATAGGCAGCGTAAACGGTGCTGCTTGGGCAGTCGCAGGTGCGGCTACATTTGCAGTAACTATAGCTGCCAACAAAACTAGCGACTGTTTCTTTTTAGACATTTTGCTTTTCATATTTGAAGATTTCCACAGTTGAAGAGATTTTTGGGATAATAAGGCATAGCGGCTTCCCAGATGCCTGTGTTGAGAAGGAGCCTTGGCTGTGCAATGACTCAGTCATGCCTCAGTCACGCCTTTGGCGTTGTGGGTAACGTGAGTTACTTCGCCTGTTTGTACGCTAGGCTTGGCCAGTATGCTAGCCGTCAACAAAGCACCAACGCTATAGATGCAGTGAACAAACTATCAAGATACACAAAGAATAGGATAGCTCTCTCTTTTGGGGGCGGTCAAGTGACTAGCGTCATGTATTTCACATACTCTAGGTTTACCGTTGCTCCTGACTCAATCAACAGAAACAGATTGAGTAGCCAGCCAGTTTTTACAGTAAAAGTCTCGAACCGATTGAACTTGATAAAGCGTGGTCTCTTCTATTTTTGCTGGGGTTAAGGGAAAGCCGGGAGTGCCCTGTGCCGACTGATCAGCTTCTGTTTTGAGTGCGATCGCATAGCCCTCATCAAAAATTGGTGCAAAAATGGATGTTGTTATAGGCTCAGCGTTTTTGTTTCTACAGGCATTTAGTAAGTCTTCCACTGAGTTTTGTTCAATTAAGCGCTTAAAGCTGTCGTCTGTAGAGTTAACCACAACACTGCTAATCAAGACTCCAGCCCCTTCACGATCATGAGCGGCCTGCTCGCTTGCACTCGGCTCACCATTGTAATTTGTCGAACAACCGAACAACAAGGCCAGCCAAGCAACTAGGCTGAAACCTATCATCAGGCGACTGTTTTTAGGGAGTATTTTCATTTTTTGATCCATGTAATGTAGAGAGCAACAGGATTAAGTTACTACAATTAACCATTGAGAAGTAGTACCTTGCAGGGTACTAAAAAACTCTAGCGTGATGGATACTACAAACGATGTTGTGTTAGGAGTGGCGAGTATAGTTACGCTATTGGGTATAGCTACCGCCGAAAAGAAGCATGTTCAACCAAAAAGAAGCGTTAATGTTATGGGCGCAGCTGCCCCTTGAAAGTTGGCTATAGCTATTGCCACCATTAGTAGAGAAAGAGTGATCGTAGCTGTTCCAGCGGCAAAGAGTGTTTTTTCTCTTAGCCTCCATCTCGTCTTGCTTGCGCTGCACCTTTTAATTAGAGCACTCCAAAAGCATGTACTCAAGGCCGTGAACACGATTAGCAAAATACCACAAACAATTGCTTTTGGAGTGTGGAACATAACCCGTCGATGAATATGCTGTTTAATAAGTATGGGGGGATTGCGGCTGCTCGACTGTATCCAATCACTATAGACTTGGTGTAGCTGTGCGCCGTGGCTTGAGGTGTTCAAAGAGTCTGTCAGTAGCTACGTCTTGGAGGTGGTCAAGCGTTCAGACGATTTAGCTGGGTTCAAGGTTGTTCCCAAGCGCTGGATTGTAGAGCGAACCTTTGGATGGTTGCTTTGGTCACGTCGTCTCAACAAAGACTATGAGGTTTTACCCAGAACTGCTGAAGCGTTTGTCTATGTCGCCATAATTCAACTCATGATTCGCAGACTTACTGATGCTATCTAAAACTTTTCAAACAGCCTCTTAGGCCACTTCCAGGCATAACGGATAATGAGTAAAAGAAGAACGACTTCTACAAAAGCAGCAAATATCATGTGAAGCCAAGCCTCTCCTGCCAAATTAAACAACATATAAGGAATATAAACCGCAGCCACGATGATGTTTGTCCAGCGATTTACTTTAGCTGGCAGGGCAACAGAAAGAAAAATCATAAGAGCTGGAATTGCTACAAAAAACATTGCTATCATTAGAAAGACATATGAAATGTCAAATGTAAATACTTTTCCTGCCAGAATATCTTCTATGGAGTCTGGCATATACACGTGGACATAAACTACATAGATGTATAGAAACATAAAACTCGCCCACAATGCCGCAAGCTTCAGTTTTACATTGACCTTAATGTCTTCCAACGCCTTTTGTGATACTTTTTGTGATTTCATATTTATACTCCTTTTTTGAACGATATGGATGAGTTTCGTAGTTTGCGACAACACATTCTGAAAGTTGCAAAACCTAGTAGTGCATTTTAGTAAAGGACAGAGAAAGAGACATGATTTTCTCTGTCTGCCATCTTTTTTCTGACTGAGAAATTGTACTCGTGGATAAACATCCAAATCGCACCCATGTGATTCTCTAGTTTCTTTGAGAAAGATAGCGTCTTCCGCACCAGCCGCAAAATTCGCTGTCTTAGTGTTTTGTCCTTATGGCACTATGTCAGAGCGCATGTGGTTTTTGATTCTATTGGGTTACGCCGCTTATGACTAGGCAAAAACAATCGATGCTAAGCCTTCACTAATTTGCCTAACTGCAGCCGCTTCAAAGTTCGATAGAACAACAACTGTTAGCCTCTCTTTTGGATAGTATGCCAAAGCGCTGGTAAATCCGCTGATGCCGCCTAGATGATGAATGCGCGATCGCTCCAAATGAGTATCTAGCGCTAGCCCGTAACAATAAAAAGTATCAGAACTCTCCTCAAGTTCTATCTGTACAGCAGGCGTGAGCATCATCGCCCTAGCCGTTTTGCTTAAAACGCTCTGGTCTGCATCTCTGCCATACAGCCACTGATTCCACTTAGCGAGGTCTTCCACCGTAGAAAATAGCCCGCCTGCTCCCTGCGCAATACTCAAATCAAATGGGTTTGCCTGCAGGTAAATGTCGTTATCAAGCGGTAAGTACCCCTGGGCTAGATGAGGAATAACGGCTAGCGGGATTTCATGGCCCGTGTTGCGCAATGATAAGGGATCTAAAATGTTGACTTGAAGATAGTCTGCATAGGGCTGCTGTGAGACAGTTTCGATAATTTGAGCGAGCAGGGCATAGCCTGAGTTGCAATATTTAAACGTTTCTCCAGGTGAAAATTCGAGCGGTAACGATTTAAAGCGATTCACTAGCTGATCGAGCGTGGTGGGTAGCCGCATCCAATCCAAAAAATCTGGAAATATTCCAGGGTTAAGGTATTCAGGAATTCCAGATGTGTGAGAAAGAAGATGGTGAAGCGTGATTTTTTCGTCTTGAGGATAGTCGGGCAGATAAGCTGAAATCGGAGATTGTATATCTAACAATCCTCTTTCTTGCAGCTGTAGGATAGAAACCGCCGTGAATTGCTTGGTCAGTGAACCGATGCGAAACTTAGTTTGAGATTTATTGGGCACCTCATGTTCTCGATTAGCTTGGCTATAGCTTCGAGCGATACGCCACGGGAATGCGCCTGCGATCGCGTCTTCTTTACCATAAGAAATCATGACGCTGCCGGAAAAATTATCCGCTTGAGCATAGGCGTCTAGATAGGCATCGATTTGAGCAGCTTTTTTAGCGAAAGGTTTCGTCATCGCCTCAGGCATCAAAAGCGTATCTGTTGTTAAATGAGCGGTCAAAGTTGTAGTCATACTGGCTTCTCTGTTTCGTTAATTGGCTTTTTTTTAATCTACGGACATTGCGAAAAGATCTCTATAGCGAGGCGTCACTAAAGTTCGTGACGAGCATCATCTATCTGTCGAAAACTTTATTCCATGATTCTGTTCCGATTTTCTCTAACTTACGCCGTAAGTTGGCATACACTGTAAGTCTGTCACAATAGTTAACGATCTGAGCTTACAAGCTAGGCCAGATCTACCTGTGACGAACCGACAACAAAAAGAACAGAATGGCTAAGACCAATCACTCAAATCAAAAGTCCCGAGTTCCTCTAAGCCGAGAACGGGTATTGCGTACGGCTATACGCCTAGCCGACGAAGGCGGTATCGAGGTGCTTTCAATGCGAAAGCTCGCTCAGGCGCTGGGCGTTAAAGCGATGTCGTTGTACAACCATGTAGTTAATAAAGACGACATCTTAGATGGCATCGTCGATATGGTGATTGGTGAAATTGAGGTGCCCGATATTAACAGCGACTGGAAAGTGGCTATGCGACGGCGCGCCATTTCAGCCCACGAGGTGCTACTGCGTCACCCTTGGGCGAGCTTGCCTATTGTCTCTCGGATTAATGTCGGCCCAGCGATGTTTCGCTATGTGGATGCTACGCTGGGCTGTTTGCTGGAGGCGGGATTTTCAGGCGAGCTAGCCGACCGTGCTTGGAATGCGCTCGATAGCCACATCTACGGATTTACGCTGCAAGCGCTAAACTTTCCGATAGCCGCCTCGGAGTATGCTACTACTGCCGCCGACTATCTGCCCATGATTCCAGCCGATCAGTATCCCTACATGCACAAGCTGAGTGTTCAGGTTGCAGAAGGTCACTATGACGGTGTTGCCAATTTTGAGTTTGGACTCGACCTCATCATAGAGAGTCTCGACAGATGCCGACCTAGCTAACAGGGCCTCCCAATAGCACCTCAATGGATGCCCTAATTGCGACTGCTACTCTTACTCTTGTCTTACTCTTGAGCCAGTGCCAGCGCCGCATTTTGCCCGCCAAAGCCAAAGCTTAAGCACAGCAGATTTTTTACCCTGGCGGCCTGTCCTTGGCGGACAAAATTTAAGCTGAAGTCGGGCGATCGCAGTCCCACACAAGGCAATACTTCCTGTCGCTGCAAACTGAGTAAGCCTAGTGCTGTGCTCAAAGCTCCTGAAGCTCCTAGCGTATGCCCAGTGGCTCCTTTGCTTGCCATCACTCTCACCTGCCGTCCCAAAAGCTCACCGACCAAGCTGGCCTCCATCTGGTCATTTTGTGCGGTGCTCGTGCCATGCATATGCACTGCGTCTATATCTGTCGGCATCAGCTTGCTTCGCTGCAGGCAATGCTCTACGGCTCGCCGTCCCATGGCATAGCTTGGCTCAAACGAACTCAGATGATGACTATCGTTGGTCATGCCTGCTGCTAAAATTCGTCCATACACTTTTGCCCCTCGTGCTTTTGCCAGCACCGCCGACTCTAGCACCAGCATCGCGCCGCCTTCTCCCAGCACAAACCCTTCTCTATTGCGATCAAACGGATAGCAGCCTGTTTGTGCCAAAGCGCCCATTTTGCCAAAGCCTGCTAGGGTCAGCGGCGTGATGGGTGACTCTACCGCGCCTGCTACCACGCGATCGCACTGGCCGTTACGAATTAAATCTGCTGCCTGCGCGATCGCCCATACACCTGTAGCACAAGCCGCCATTGGAGCCAACACTGGCCCGCTGCTCCCCACTAACCGCGCCGCCATCAGCGCAGGCCCGTTGGGTAAAGCTTCTAGCCAGTTCCCCTCAAAGGCTCCCTGCCGCTGAGCGATCGCCATGGTCTCCCACTTGTGAAGATAGCTGCGGCTAGAGCCAACCACAACGCCACAGCTCGTTTCTAAACTGAGCGAATTGCCCTGTGGCTGAACACAGTTTAGGCCCGCATCTTCCCAAGCCGCTTGCACGACTGCTCGGGTAATCGCCGCTAGCGCTAGCGGCTGCTTTCCCGCCATTGCCAGCGGGCTAGGGGCAAGATCCAAAAATGGCTGACGGCTCGCGATCGCACTTTTGCCAGCCATCAGGTTTTTCCAGGTTGCCGCCGCAGTTGGCCCCAAAGCTGTGTGCAGGCCAATGCCGGTTGCGACAACATCAATAGAACTTGCCTTACTCAGAGGCTTCACTGGGCGCTGCACCGGGCGCTTCATCAGGTGCAGTGCCCGTCGTACCGTCTGGCTGCACTAAGTTATCTGCGCCAGCCGTCACCTTTACCGACTGAATCACATCTTCAACTTGAACTCTGTCGACAACATCCATGCCTTTAGTGACGTAGCCAAATACCGCATAGTTACCGTCCAAAAAGGCCACGTCTGCCAGCGTGATATAAAACTGAGCCGAGGCTGTATTAACGCCTGATCGGGCCATGGCGATCGCCCCACGTCGGTGAGGCAACGCTGGCGCATCCGTAATTCCAGCTTCAGGAAACGTCTGACCATACACTGGCTTATCAGCGCCTTCGGCTAAAATTTCTAACGGAATTAAGCGCGGCTGACCGTTCTCATCTTCGTAGCTGCCAGTCCCGAGCTGGTTAATGGGCACGTTAGGATCAACGCTTTGCGGATCGCCGCCCTGAACCACAAACGGATCGGGCGATCGAATCACGCGGTGAAAAATGGTGCCGTCGTACACACCCTTTAGGGCCAAATCAACAAAATTGCCTGCCGTATAAGGTGCTTTATCGCCATCCAGCTCAACGGTAATAGGCTTGTTTCCTACCAAAATTTCGACTGTCGCTTTGCCGTTTAACCGGGGGAGTCCTGCCGTTAGCTCATCGGCGTTTGGGGTTATCACCGCAGAAGCTGATACGTCAGGCTCTGGCATACCGCTGCTGGTCATACCCGCCTCAGGCTGCGTGCAGCTACCTATGAATAGCGCGATCGCAACTAGCAAGCCCAATCTTCGGCTTAATTTTTGGACTGTTCGTAATCGTTTACCTGATGTCATTATTTAATGAGTCCTTGGCTGTCTTAACGTTTGTTTTTGGGACGTTTGTTTTTGGGTGAGTGACTAACAAAATGTTGCCTATTTTGACACAGCGCTGTGCTCTATTCAATTCGATAATCAACTGAACAGCTACGTATTTTTTATTACAGTCAATTTCTAGTTGCGGTGCCTTTAATAGCCCTTTAAAGACCCTCTAACGGCACCTGCAAAAAGCGAGCTAGCTCCGCGCCTTGGTTTTCCAAATCAGCTAAAGAAATGGGCTGACCTACTCTAGTTAGGGGAATGTCGCCCTTACCTTTAACCTTTAAGTACAAAGCCCGCTTGGGATTCAAGCCCTCTTTAATTTCTGCTCGAACAGCCAGCAAATCTTTCAGCGGATAGCGCAGGTCAATCTCCCGGTTTTCACCCGGAAAACCCCGTCTAAAAATACGCGCTTCATTCGCCTGCTTGTCAAACTCGTTGTAGCCGCCGCCCACATTCCACAGCATAATCAAGCATAAATAAATGCACAGCAGTATCGCCGCTGTGCCATAAAAGCCCATCGCAATGCCCTGCGGAATAAACACGAGCTGGGCCGGTAGATCAGAAAAAGGCAGCAAATTGGTATGCAAAAAGCTAGAGAGCCCAGAGAGGAAAAACCCGACGCCACCAATTGCGGTTACAATCGCCCAAAAGAAATTACTGGGACGCCGTGCGCCTAACATCTCTCGACGCAGCGTTTGTTTTTCGGAAGCGTTAGCAATCGTCATAGCAGAACAGGGTGGAAGCGGGTGTATACCCTATAGATAGTATCTGCTCAAGCCAATCATTTGCCCAAGTGAATGAAGTAAATGTGTATTACTTTTGCCTCGGTCATTCGAGCACTCACAATGATGGCCTTGGAAAAACCTAAGAAATTTCTATCTTGAAAATTTTTGTTAAGAAATAATTGGCGGCCTCTTTGCAAAGAAGATCTTTGCATAGCAAAGGGTTTCGCCAGTTTAGGACTTAATAGGTGCCGCTGGAAATCACTGCGATCGCCTCAAATCAGCCTCAAATACAGATGATTTTCGCTCAAAGACAATCTGAGAATTTACGTGACAGATTGTAAAAAAATGGATCTGTCCTTATGATAAGTACATGCCAAAATCCTTAACGGTGGCTGCGTTTAGCTGCTGTGTTTATGGACAGGCCCGATATCTTCGCAGAAAATTCCTCGGAAGCTCTCTGCGGATTGTTCGTACTTTTTAGTCCATTGGAAACTTGAATCTTAAGAGGATTGCTCAATAATGACCATAGCAATGGGACAAGCGCCCGCCAGAGGACGGTTTGATGTCGTCGATGACTGGCTCAAGCGCGACCGATTTGTATTTGTAGGCTGGTCTGGCCTGCTTTTGTTCCCCTGCGCCTTCAT
>JBARVS010000491.1:0-2146 GCA_049646385.1 Phormidesmis sp.
GGTCAAAGCTGATTAAAATGAATGGTTGGGCTGGCAAGCTCAAATTTGACATATCATCTCCAGTAGGACACCTTCCCATAGCAGCTTTTTTTGGTACAGTGCGGGGTACGGAAATCGAAATTGGGGAAATTTGGCGGTGGCGTGGCGGAAGTCTTCTCTCGCATCCAGATTTGTAAGCTTTAGTTTGTGGACATTCAGCTCTTTGTAAACATTGATGCTGACCTCTCTTGTTGCGAAATTAAGGGGAGCCCAAAGATCTGATATCTGAAACCTGTTGTTTTTGTTTGACCAAATTAGAGTGGTGGATGCCAGTCTTCAGAAATCCAAATCTTTCTAGACTCTGTTACATACGAATTATTTAACTGTAAGGACTCGACTGTGGCCCTACCAGTAGCGGTTTTTCCCTCAATGTATAGTCCTTCGTCAATTCAGCAGAAATGCTCAGACGAAATTTGCGTTCGTGGATCAAAGGCCGCTTCTTCTCCTTGTAGTGGATCAAGGCCAGAAGTTCTTGCACCTTTAAATTCCTTACATCGATAGCAGGCCGCTGCCAAGTTATTTAGCGCATTCTGTCCGCCGAGAAAAGTTGGAACGATATGATCGACAACAAGCGGCATACCCACTAAACGCTCTTGCGTTTTTCAATACATCGCCCTTGCCGCAACCTGCTGCCTTACGGTTTTTGAGATAAACGGCACGAGCTATGCAGGAGACAGTTGCTCTAAGCTGCGAATCGGCTGACCACGCCACCTGAGAATGGCACAAGCATGAGCTTTTTTCAGCATGAGCTGATCTGCTGAGTCTCTGAGTTCGTGCAATCGGGCCTGTTCTTTTTCGGTGAGCCAGCCGTTTTGGTTCTTGTCAAGCAACGCAAAATGCTCGTCTTGCCGCGCTTTTGCAACTTGGGCTCGGGCAATATGACGAAGTTCTTCAGCGTTCAGCGTTTGCATCTTCAATAGGTCGGTTCGCACTTCCGCAGGCGCGCTGCTGATACGAGGCGGCAAATTACCTTCAATGCTCTGAAGCACTAAATCACTCAGCGGCTGCTTAGTCAACTCAGCAATAGTTCTCAACTGCTGAAACACCGAATTCGGTAAGTTAATCGTTAGTTCCATGCAACATCTAAGTAGCGAAAAAGCACCGTCTCATACATTGGCTTAAGTCTAACTTATGTACGGTTACACAGATGCAGCATGGGAAGGCTTTATGATGAGCGGTGGCCTTTTTTGAGGTTCGCTCTAAGAGCAAGGAGTGTAAGCACCCTATAATAACTACAGGTCGATTATCTAACTTCTATGGTGACCCTACAGCTTAGACAAATTAAGGTGCTGCCGGGTCAACGGGTTGATTTGGTAGGCATTGACTGGTCAGAATTTGAAGCCATCTTAGCTGAGTTAGGAGAAAGTCGCAGCACTCGCATCGCCTACAACAACAATACGCTAACGATTGTGGCCCCTCTTTTTCGACATGAAAAATCTAAAGTTGCCTTAGGCGATATCGTCAAAGTGCTGTTAGACGAGCAAAACATCGACTACGATTCATCTGCTTCTACCACGCTAAAGCGCCAGGATCTTGATAAAGGCGTTGAGCCGGATGACTCGTTTTACATTCAAAACTACGAGCGGGTACTTAACAAAGACCGAATTGATCTCGCAACCGATCCACCGCCCGACCTTGCCATTGAGGTAGATCTCACCTCTAAGACACAGGCAGAACTTTACGAAGCCTTAGGTGTTCCAGAGCTGTGGCGATACGATCAAAACCGCCTTCGCGTAGATGTTTTGCAAGCAGGACGGTACGTTCAGGTCGAGGAAAGCCCTACCTTTCCTGGCTGGCCCATTGCTGAACTCGCTGATAAGTACATGGTCAGAGCCAGAGAAGTGGGCCAAGGCCGAGCCGTTAGGGAGTTTCGTCAACAGGTGCGCGAGCGATTGGCCGATTTAGGGTGAACGGCGACTTTTGAGGACGGGTTTATTAGATTTTGAAGGGCGAGGGGTGCTAGAGCGACCGCGCGTTGGCGCTGCTTTGCCGCCGGAGAATCGCCCGTCTGAACGCTTCCTACTGCCGCCACTGTTGCGATCGCCTCTCGTATTGTTGCGACCAGTCGGAATCGGCTCCGGCGGAATCGAGAGGTCGGGTTCGTAGC
>JBARVS010000492.1:0-2726 GCA_049646385.1 Phormidesmis sp.
TGCTTAGATAATTTCAATTTGAGCAGGCTTTATGAAAACTGTCCTTAACGACCTTTTGATTGATTATTGCTCTAAATCCTAACGCTCGTTTCTCTCTATACTCAGTTATCACAATAGTTCTTTTATATTTGCGGGCTCTAAAGAAAAGATTATGCATCGTTTGGCAGCTACACCGGGTGGATGGGATAACAGCACAGAGGGCGTCGTATTTATTGAGCAAACGCCTGCGCCTATTGTGCTATTAACGGCGGCTGACACTGACATTTCAGCGTTAAATCAAGCCCTTTTTCAACTGCCAAAAACCTTTAGCCCGATTCGATGCGTTAATTTGCTTCAGCTCCAGCAGCAGCTCACAATTGATACCTATGCTGAAGCGGTGCTATGCCATGCTCAGCTTGTGATTTTGCGCTTGCTGGGCGGACGGGCTTACTGGAGCTACGGGCTAGAAGTGGTGAAAGAAACCCTGGCTCAAACGGGGGCGACGCTAGTGGTGATTCCAGGCGATGATCGGCCTGATTTAGACTTAATGAGCCATTCTACGGTGCCCTTAGCGATTGTTAATCAGCTGTGGCAATATTTTAACGAGGGCGGCGTTAATAATGTTCGCAATGGGCTTTTATATATCAGCGATCGCACCTTCAAAACGCAATACCATCCACCCTCCCCTCAAAGCATTCCTAAAGTAGGTATCTATGCCTTATCCGAAGATAATTACGCACAGATAGCTGGCTATTTTAACAATGATTCTAAAAAGAGAATATCACCAAGCTTAAGATCTGCTAAAGGTTTTGCTTTAAAGCAAAACTCAGTCTTAGCTTCAACCGAAAACAGTGAGCAATTCTATACAGTTGATACTTCGTTTAAAGCATTAAGAAAAAACAGATTGAATGAACAAATATTACAGGCTTCGCTAAAAAATGAGGCGTATTCTGAGGAGATTTCTCTACAAAAGGAGATTTCTCTATCTGACGATTTGTCGGATAGCTGCCAGCGCGTCGGCATCCTTTTTTATCGAGCGCACTACTTGGCAGGCAACACTAAAGTGATTGATGCGCTGGCGTTTGCCCTGCGTCGGTGCGGCTTGTTGCCCGTGCCCATCTATGTCTCTTCGCTCAAAGAGGCAGTCATTCAGCGAGAGGTTTTTCAATACTGCCAGTTTGGAGGTGAATCTGACGAAAACCAGCCTATTGAGCTACTGATTAACACCACCAGCTTCGCAATTGCTAGCCTGCAAAAGCGCGTAAATCAGCCCAATGAAAAAAATAGTTCTTCACCTAGCCAAGACTTTAATCTTTGGCAGACGATCAATGTGCCGGTGCTTCAGGCTATTTGTAGCGGTAGCCCGCTAGCGCACTGGCAAAACCACCCGCAAGGGCTCACACCTAGAGATATTGCGATGAACGTAGCGCTACCTGAGGTGGACGGTCGTATTATTACTAGGGCCGTCTCTTTTAAGGCTGCAAAGCAAGGATTGGCTGCAAACGGTTTGCAAACGGACGTAGTGAGCTATGAGCCGAAGGGCGATCGCATCACTTTTGTTGCAAACCTAGCTGCCCAGTGGCTCAAGCTCAAGCAAACAGCTCCTAAAGACCGTAAAATCGCGCTCATTTTGGCAAATTATCCCAATCGTGATGGTCGCATGGCGAACGGCGTGGGTTTGGATACGCCTGCTAGCTGCCTAGAAATTTTGCAGGCGTTGCAGGCCCAAGGTTATACCGTGGGCGCGTTGCCAAAGACGGGCGACGAGCTAATGCATAAGCTGGCTAGCGGGATTACCAACGATCCAGAAGGCTATGGCTTACGACCTGTTCATCAAACGCTAGGCGAGCAGGCGTATCAAACGTTTTTTGAGGCGCTGCCTGCGACGGTGCAGCAAGGTGTTGTGCAGCGATGGGGAAGGGTGAATGATGAATGGCGACGATTTTCATCGGCGCTTCCAGGAGAGGCATCTGAGCCAAATTCGTCAGCGCTGCCGATTGCAGGGGTTCAGTTTGGCAATGTTTTCGTCGGGATTCAGCCGAGCCGGGGCTATGACATCGATCCTAGCTTGAACTACCACGCGCCTGATTTGGAGCCAACTCATGCTTATTTGGGCTTTTACTACTGGCTGCGTGATCGCTTTAAGGCTAATGCGGTGGTGCATGTGGGCAAGCACGGCAACCTGGAGTGGCTACCGGGCAAGGGAATTGCGCTTTCTGATGAGTGTTACCCGGAGGCGGCTTTTGGCCCAATGCCTCATTTTTACCCTTTTATTGTGAACGATCCGGGGGAGGGCGCGCAGGCAAAGCGGCGATCGCAAGCCGTCATTTTAGATCACCTCACGCCGCCGATGACTCGCGCTGAGCTGTATGGCCCGCTGCAACAGCTAGAGAATTTGGTGGATGAATACTACGAGGCGCAAAATTTAGATCCGACGCGCCTGCCGCTGATTGCTGAAAAGATTATGGCGCTGCTTGAAAGCACTCAGCTACAGCAGGATTTGAACCTGTCGCCGCTGACAGGTAGGCAATTACAGCCTGCGGTGCGATCTAACGGATCTGATGATTTGCAAACCTGGCTGCCGCAAATTGATGGCTATTTGTGTGAGCTAAAGGAAGCGCAGATTCGCGATGGGCTGCATGTGTATGGCCAGTGCCCGCAAGGGAGACAGCTAAGGGATTTGATTGTGGCGATTTCTCGGCATCCAAGTTCGGGGCACGTTGGGATTTTGAGAGCGATCGCCCAGG
>JBARVS010000493.1:0-9693 GCA_049646385.1 Phormidesmis sp.
ATGAAGGCGCAGGGGAACAAAAGCAGGCCAGACCAGCCTACAAATACAAATCGGTCGCGCTTGAGCCAGTCATCGACGACATCAAACCGTCCTCTGGCGGGCGCTTGTCCCATTGCTATGGTCATTAAAAAAGATCTCCAAATGGATTATCTATATAGAGCGGGGTAAAGGCTTCAGCAAACGCTTCTATCTATACCGAGTAAGTACCGAATGACCGCCAACAAAAAAATAGCGATCGCCTAGCATTCACTTGATAAAAGTATAAGCAGTGTTTACTAATCTTTACCGTACTTCTCATTATTATAGAGGCACTTTCCCAAAAAATCCTCTTACTGACGGACGAAACTGATCTAGTTTGTGTGATGGAAAGGCTAAACCCCGCTTGGTTGCGCTAAAGCTGCCCGCTGGCCTTATCAGTCGCGATAATGTGTAAGTCAACCTGCTTAAGATGGCGTAAGAGCTGCTGTACTACTGAACCCCGCAGCAGCAGAGCCAAACGGGACTTTTGCGGCTGGCCGAGCACGACTTGGGTAATAAGATGCTGCTGGGCAACTTGAGCGATCGCCTCAGGCACATTCGTCCCGGTCACCCGCAAAAATTCACCGTCAAACTCTTCACAAAAATGCTCACAAATTTCTAGATAAAGCCCCTCATCTTTGGTTAAGAACTTATCTGGATGGTCAACAAAAACTGCATACAGGCGAGCTTTCATTTGGCTGGCAATCCGCGCCCCGCGTCGCAATAGCTGCGAAGAATCGGTATGCGTTGAGATACACACCAAAACGCGCTCATGGACGCTGCAAAAGCGCATGTCTGAATCGGCATCGGCTAGCTCTTCTAGGTTGTCGGCAACCTCACGAAAAGCTAGTTCCCTTAGCGCCATCAGGTTCCGACGCTTGAAAAAATTATGCAGCGACTGTTCAATTTTCTCAGGCGCGTAAATTTTGCCTTCCTGAAGTCTTTCTTGCAACGTCTCAGGCGTGACATCAACGACAATAATTTCGTCAGCTTTGTCTAATATCCAGTCAGGAATACGCTCTCTGACAACAACGCCAGTCAGCTTCGCCACGAGATCGTTCAGGCTTTCAATATGCTGAATGTTGACCGTTGAAAAAACGTCAATACCCGCGTCTAAAATTACCTCGACATCTTCGTAGCGCTTGGCTCTAGGCGAGCCAGGAACATTGGTATGCGCTAGCTCGTCTACTAGCGCAACCTGGGGCGCTCGGGTCAAAATTGCTGCTGTATCCATCTCGCGCAGGGTGCGATCGCGGTGCACTACCGACTGCAGCGGCAGCGTTTCCAACCCTTCAGACTGCTCAGCCGTCTCCCTCCGGCCGTGAGTTTCCAGCAGGCCAATCACCACGTCAATGCCTTCGGATCTCAGCCGGTTGCCTTCTTGCAGCATCCGATAGGTTTTACCCACGCCGGGAGCCATACCGATATAGATGCGGTGCTTGCCCCGGCGCTTGACATTCTCATACGTAGAGCGAATTGGCTCAGGCAGGGGCTTTTGGAAAGGTTTCTGAGAAGATTCTTGGGATTGAGCAGCCACATCGTCGCTTCTAATCATGGATCTGCTAGGGGAAAAGTAAATCGAAGGCTAAGGTGATGATGAGGCAAATAGTTGCCGCTTAGTTACCAGCAGCCAAATTATCTAAAGCTATATTCAGCATAGTCACATTCACACCGGGTTCGCCAAATAAGCCGAGAAAGCGACCTTGAGTATTGTCGGCGATCAGCTGGCTTACCTGCTCGGCGGTTAGGTTTCGGGCGATCGCCACCGCATTCGCTTGAGCAGCAGCAGCAGCCGGACTAATATGTGGGTCTAAACCTGAGCCAGAAGCATAGAGCAAATCAGCGGTTAGTGGGATGTTTGCCTGTTGGAGGTCAGCGGCGGTTGAGTCTACTCGATCAATCAGCTCGGGGTTGCTAGGTGCTAGATTGCTAGCGCCCGAAATGCCAGTCGGCTGCGCGTCAGCCCCTTCGCTATAGCTAGCCACACTAGGCCGAGAGCGAAAATAGTTAGCCGCTGTAAAGCTTTGACCCATCAGGGCCGAGCCCACTACCTGATTTTGAGCATTGGTAATCAGGCTACCATTGGCCTGATAGGGAAATATTCCCTGTCCTACCAGCAGCATAAAAGCTGGATAGACAATGGCCGTGAGCAGCCAGAGCACAGCCGTGCTGCGAATGCCAGTTACAATTTCTTTAACCATGATAGAACAGTCTCCTAATGACGTTCAATGTACGTTCAATGTTTAGACAAATAAAGCTAAGCTAAGCGCAACAATCGTCAGAATCGCTCCGGCTGAAAAATGACCGCAAACAAATAGGCAGACAGCGCAATTGTGACTAGCAGCAGCACCCCGGTGGCATAGGCAGCCTGACGGGTGAGCGCTTCTCCGGTAGCGGCATAGACAACGGGCGCTAAAGCCAAATTAAGACAAAGTGCTGCAAACAGAGCAAAGGCGTAAGGCTGTCGGCGACGCTGTGCCTGCAAAATCTCCAACAGCTCTAGCCCCATGCTGGGCAGTGTATAAACAAGAGAAATGAACTTCATGTGTAATGTTCCTGGTAATGGTTGAGCAGTAAGGGTTAGGACAGCTTTAGGAGACTAGGCTAAGCCAACAGCGGCCACTGCAAAGTCAATGAGCTTAATGCCGATAAAGGGTGCAATGATGCCACCTAGTCCGTAGATTAAAATGTTGCGGCTGAGCAGTTGATTAGCGGTTAGGGGCCGAAATTTCACACCTTTAAGCGCCAGCGGAATCAGAATCGGGATGATTAGCGCGTTGTAGATTAGCGCTGAAAGAATAGCAGACTGAGCGCTGGCGAGCCCCATAATGTTGAGACTGCCAATGCCTGCGGCAGCAAACATCGCCGGGATAATCGCAAAATACTTGGCAATGTCATTCGCCAGTGAAAAAGTCGTTAGCGCCCCACGAGTAATCAACAGCTGCTTACCAATGGTGACTAAATCAATCAGCTTAGTCGGGTCAGAGTCAAGATCAACCATGTTGGCAGCTTCGCGAGCGGCCTGAGTACCCGAGTTCATCGCCAAACCCACATTCGCCTGAGCGAGTGCGGGCGCGTCATTAGTGCCGTCGCCCGTCATTGCTACCAGCTTGCCTTCAGCCTGCTCTGCCTGAATCACCTGAATTTTGTCTTCTGGGGTGGCTTCGGCAATAAAGTCATCAACGCCTGCCTCTTCAGCAATCACTGAGGCTGTAATTCGGTTATCGCCTGTGAGCATGACGCTGCGTACGCCCATGCGCCGAAGCTGATCGAATCTGTCGCGCATTCCCGGCTTAATAATGTCTTTGAGATAGATCACGCCGTACAGTTCGCCATCTAACGCTACCGCCAAAGGGGTTCCACCCAACCGTGAAACCTGCTCGTAAGCCTGATCAAGGTCGTCGCCGCACTGACCGTTGCGCGATCGCACAAACCCTTTCACCGCATTCACCGCCCCTTTACGCGCCTCTTTACCATTGGGCAGGTCGGTACCGCTCATTCGCGTCTTAGCCGAAAACTCAATGCCTTCAGCCTGCTCAGCGTTAAAATCTACCTGAGCGCCCATTGCCTTGGCGAGCTTAACAATTGATTTACCCTCTGGCGTCCCATCAAATAAGCTAGACGCCAGAGCAACTTTAGCCAGCTCCGCTTCAGAGTGGCCGTTCACGGGCAAAAACTGTTCGGCCAGTCGGTTGCCCAGCGTAATTGTGCCCGTTTTATCCAGCACCAGCGTATTGATATCGCCGCAGGCTTCAACAGCTCGCCCAGAAGTAGCAATTACATTGAACTGCGCCACCCGATCCATCCCGGCAATTCCAATCGCGCTCAGCAGCCCGCCAATTGTCGTTGGAATTAGCGCCACCAGCAGCGCCACCAGCGTCACTACGCCAACCGGACTGCCCGCATAGTTAGCGACTGGCGGAATCGTTGCCACCACAACTAAAAATACCTGCGTTAGCACCGCCAGCAGCACCGTCAGCGCAATTTCATTCGGGGTCTTTGTCCGCTCTGCGCCTTCTACTAGCGCAATCATCCGATCTAAAAAGCCCTTGCCAGGATCGGCAGTGACTTTTAGCGTCAGCTCATCCGAGAGAATGCGAGTGCCGCCTGTGACGGAGCTGGCCACATCTGAACCGGGCTCTTTGAGTACCGGGGCCGACTCGCCCGTAATCGCCGATTCATCCACCGAAGCTACCCCGTCGAGCACTTCACCATCTACTGGAATCGTGTCGCCAGCAATGACTAGGATGCGATCGCCCTTCCGCAGTTCAGTAGAACTCACCTCCTCAACCGAACTATCCGCCTGAAGCCGCCGCGCCATCGTGTCCGTCTGAGTAGAGCGCAGCGAATCGGCCTGAGCCTTGCCTCGCCCTTCGGCCACCGCTTCTGCAAAGTTAGCAAACAGAATCGTGAAGAACAAAATGACCGTCACTAGCCCATTAAACAGCCGCTGATTGTCGCCCGGTGCTGGGCCAAACAGTGCTGGAAAAAGGGTCAGCAGCGCGGTGATTGCGGTTCCAACCCAAACTACAAACATCACCGGATTTCCCAGCAGCGTTCGGGGGTCGAGCTTAACAAAGGCATCTTTTAAGGCGCGCTGGTAAAGCCCGGTTGTTTTAACCTGCTGCTGCTGCTTTTCCTGTTGATGGGAAGATCGTTCAGGCTGATGGGGCAGCTTCTCTGATGAATTAGATTGACTCATGGTTTTCTCGTAAAGGTTCTCTCTTGAAAACTAAGGAAGAAATTAGGTGAAAGCGGTTGTTAAACAGCTACTGAGCGGCGATCGCAAAGGCTTCGGCAATCGGCCCTAAGGCCAGCACTGGAAAAAACGTTAGGGCGCCAAGAATAAGAATCACCCCAGCGGTAACGCCCGTAAATAGGCTAGTATCCGTACGCAGCGTGCCTTTGGTTTCTGGCACGGGCTGTTTACGGGCCATGCCATCCGCCAAAATTAGCAGCGCAATAATCGGAATGTAGCGACCCATGAGTAAGCTGACGCTAGCAGAGAGATTCCACCACAGGGTGCCGTCACCTAATCCTTCAAAGCCCGATCCGTTGTTTGCAGCGGCTGAGGCATACTCATACATCACCTGAGAAACGCCATGAAAGCTAGGGTTGCTGATGCCTGAGAGTGAATCAGAAAAAGCCAGCGAAATCGCACCGGGTACTAGAATGGCGAACGGATGAACTAAAAGAATCACGCTCGCCAGCACAATCTCTTGCTTCTCGATTTTACGACCCAAAAACTCAGGCGTTCGTCCTACCATTAGGCCCGTCAAAAACACCGTCAAAATCAAGAACACGAACAGATAGGCCGTGCCTGTGCCCTGACCGCCCCACACGATTTGCAAGAACAGATTGAACAGTGTAGAAAAGCCGCCGTTTGGCATGAGTGAGTCATGCATACCGTTCACTGCGCCGCACATAGTGCCTGTGGTGGTAATTGCCCAAAGCGCAGTTTGCGCCCAGCCAAAGCGGATCTCTTTGCCTTCTAAATTAGGTGCTTGAGCCCCTAAAATATTGTTTACGAGAGGGTTGCCTGCATATTCACCAGCGGCAGTAATCAAGATTAAAACAACATAGAAAACAAACACTATCCCAAAGACTAGCCACGCCTGTTTCTTGTTGCGGATGATAATACCGTATGTGTAAATCAGCGAAGCTGGAATGCTCACCATAGCCAAAGTTTCGACTAAGTTGGTGAAAGGGTTGGGGTTTTCAAACGGATGAGCCGAGTTGATGCCAAAGAAGCCGCCGCCGTTTTCGCCGAGCTGTTTGATAATCTCGAAGTGGGCCACCGGGCCGCGAGCAATTGTTTGGGTTGCGCCTTCTAGCGTCGTAGCCACCGCTGGCCCTGCTAGGGTTTCAGGCACTCCCGCAGTTAGCAGCGCCAAGCCTCCAACAATAGAAACTGGCAGCAGTACGCGGGTGATAGATCGGGTTAGATCAACGTAAAAATTGCCAAGCGGCTGGCCGTCTAAGCCTCGGATGAAAGCGATCGCCACTGCTAGCCCTGTTGCCGCTGAGGTAAACATCAAGAACCCCATTGACCATGTCTGACTCGCATAGCTGTAAGTCGTCTCGCCAGAATAGTGCTGCTGGTTAGTGTTAGTGACAAAAGAAATCGCCGTATGCAGCGCTAAATCCCAGTTAGGGGCGGGCAATCCAGTGGGATTAAATGGTAGAACACCTTGCAGCAGCATAATCAAAAAGACTAAGATGCCCATTGCCAAGTTGCTAAAAAGAACCGACCTAGCATATTGCCAGCCAGTCATGGTGCGACCCGTTTGAACGCCGCTAACCGCGTAAACCAAGCGATCAACAGGTAAAAGCACCGCATCTAGGAATGTGTTTTGATTGAGATAAACCTTGGCCATATAGCTGCCGAAGAAAGGCACGATTGCAACTAAAATCAGCAGCGTTACGGCAATTTGAACTAATCCTTGAGTCATCAGTTTTGTAGGCACTTAAGCCCTTAAAAAGACATTGAGCTTCACGAAAATATCTGTTCTAAATCCAACTATTTCTGTTTTTAAATAGCGACGATCCGGAATAACTTAAATACTGACGGATTTGTAATAAGAGGTAAATCTATCAGGCAATATATTTATTCTATTCAGGCTTCTATATACCTTTGAAGGTAGGCGTGTAAATTCTGCCGTGACAAAATATAACGCCAGTAGAATATCTCTAAACGCGCCTATATCGTTTGATATAAACGCCCTATACAGACCAATATAATTTGGAGCTGGATGCGTTAAATTATTCGAAAATGAGCTTCAATTAGAAAGCGTTAAAGTGTTTTCTTTAGCCAACACTTTGTGGTGAAAATTTGTGGTGGGAAATGGCTCTACCTGGTTCTCAGAATACTTCTCAAACTACTCCTCAAACTACTTCTCAGAGAGACAGCCTGCTGCCATTGTCTGCTTGGCTAGGATCGTCATTTTATAGCCTGATCGCGATTGTCTTTGTAGTCGTTATTGTGCTGGAGTATTCTACGCCGCCTGCTTTTGTTTTTAGCTATCTTTACGCCGGGGCCATTGTATTTGCTCATCGCCGTTTGAGCCGTCAGCAGGCGATCGCCATAGTATTTGCAGCGGTAGCACTGACCCTACTGAACTTAGTATTTCCTCACTTTGAAGCGCCTGACCTTGCGACGATTGCCAACCGACTGATTGCAGTAGTAGCGCTGCTAGTGACAGGCTACTTAGTAGATCGCAACCGTTTTTACGAAGGTGAGATTGCCCGACAGCAAGCTCGCCTTGAGTCCCAAGCCCAGCTTGCCAGCTTAAGAGAAGATTTTGTCTCTACGCTCACCCACGATCTTAAAACGCCTTTGCTGGGGGCGATTGAAACCGTTAACTCTTTTCGCGCCGAGCATTTTGGCACGGTGAATCCAACGCAGCGTAAGGTCTTAGAAATGATGCAGCGATCGCACCAGTCCACCCTACAGCTTGTTGAAACAATGCTAGATGTCTATCGCAACGATGCTGAAGGGCTTGGGCTCAACCTCTCGCCAGTTGACCTGCGGCTTCTCCTATCGGATACAGTCACTAACCTAATCCATCTAGCCCAAGCTCGGCAGATTCACATTACGATGCAGCCTTACGGTCAGCGATTTTGCGTTAGGGGAGACGCGCTACAGCTACGGCGCGTGTTTGAAAATCTGTTAGTCAACGCCATCAACCATGCCCCACGAGGCACTCTAGTAGAAGTATTTGTAAAGACCACCGGAGAAGATCAGCAGGTACAGGTGTGCGATCGCGGCCCCGGCATCGCCGCCGATGAGCTAGCCAACATATTTGGCAGATTTTACCAGGGCTATAGCAATCGTCAGTCCAAAGGCTCTGGGCTAGGGCTCTACCTCAGCCGACAGATTATTGAAGCACACAGCGGTAGAATTTGGGTAGAGAGCCGCGATCCTCACGGAGCGATTTTCTGCTGCCGTCTACCTGCCGTATCAGCAAATGAGTGCCGCCCCGTTACGACTGCTGCTAGTGGAAGACGATGAGCTATTTCGGTTAGGGTTATCGACGCGCTTGCAGCGAGAGTCTACGTTTACGGTCATCGCTGAGGCCAACGATGGCGAGAGCGCTATTGAGCTAGTCAATCAGGTGCGCCCCGATATTGTGCTGCTAGATGTGGGATTACCCGGCATCGGCGGCGTAGAAGCCTGCCGCCAGATTAAGCAGCAGCATCCCAAATTACCCGTGCTCATTCTCACCTCCCATTCTCAAAAAACTCTGATCGAACAGCTCATCAAAGCCGGGGCTAGCGGGTTCTGTCTTAAGGGCATCGAAGCAGATGTGCTGATTCTGGCCTTACAGTCCGTTGTTACAGGTGCCTCTTGGTGGGATTCGCGCAGTACGCAGGAAATTCGCGCGGCCTGCACCACTGTAAATACCCAAAATACCCAAAATACCGAAGCAGATACCAGAGCTACTAGCACCGAAGATATCCCTACTACTACTATTATCGGCGCTACCAATCTCACCCAGCGAGAGCAAGAAATCCTGGCCTTGGTTGCCACTGGCCAAAACAACCAGGAGATTGCCGAACAGCTAAATATCACCACGGGCACTGTGCGGGTGCATGTTCACGCCGTTTTGCAAAAGCTTGACTTGCGCGATCGCACTCAGGCAGCTATTTTTGCCCTACAGCGGGGGTTAGGGCCAGAAACATCACTTTGATAAACGCGGCTCTAAGCTCGTTATTTTACGGTATTTTACGGCTAGTCATCTAAAAACGCCGTTGGCTGTAACCTTGTGGGCGAATTGCTAGATTGTTTGCAATACTAAAGGGCGGACTCAATCCCCCTCTAAAACCGATCACCCACAGCAGATAGCTAATAGTATGTATATCGTTGAATTTTCGCTTAAGAACACCGTCATGCCGTTGACCGTGCAAAAAGAAAAAAAGGAAGCCGCTGAAGCCCTCTACAAAAAAGCTTTAGAGGCTCTCTCTTCTGGTAACCCGGTGACGCTAGAAGCCGCCTGTGATAAGGTAACCGACAAAAAAGTAGCCGTTGCAGTCTCTGAGCTAGCGGCTGTACAAATGTACGACAAAGAAGGACAAGGCGGCGCGGCAGGTCGGGCTCCGGGTTTCTTTGCACTCGCAGGTGAGTAACTCTTTTGCAGAGTGATCTGAGCGATACTCATGACAAACTGCCTGAAGGGAGGGCGATCGCAGTAGACAACGTCAGTTTCTACTGGGCCTCTGGTGCGGCTGTGCTTAAGGGCTGCTCGCTGAGCATTCAGCCCGGTGAGTTTTGTATGCTGCTGGGCAATAACGGCAGCGGCAAATCCACTTTACTGCGGCTTTTAGCGGGTCTGCTGCCCCGGCAGCTCGGCACAATTAGCATTCAAGGGCCAGTGGGGTTCGTTTTTCAAAACCCCGATCATCAGCTCGTCATGCCGACAGTCGGCGCGGATGTCGCTTTTGGTTTAGTTAAAGAAAAGCTGTCGCTGCCTGATGTGCGATCGCGCGTACAAGAAGCCCTCACCGCAGTGAACCTGCAGCATCTTCAGCGGCGAGCCATTTACGCACTCAGCGGCGGGCAAAAGCAGCGGGTGGCGATCGCTGGGGCCGTTGCCCAGCACTGTCAGGTGCTATTGCTAGACGAACCCACCGCCCTGCTCGATCCAGACAGCCAAATTGATCTGGTCAAGCAAGTGC
>JBARVS010000494.1:0-2034 GCA_049646385.1 Phormidesmis sp.
TATTACAGGGCTATGAGTAGCTTAAGACAGGAATGAGCGCAGTGATTAAAGAAAAAGTCAGTTTCTGGTTTTCTGGTTTTGCAGAAAAAATAGAATAGGATGGTGGGATGAAAAAGCTATATATGGATAGACCTATTTCTGGTTTTCTAGTAGGTAAACAACTCTTTTTTCTGTCTGGTTTTCTGGTTTGGCGGTTTTCTGGATTAGCCGTTTTATAGTCGAATCGTGTTAGAGTAAGAGCCACAGCAGCAAGCGGTCTTGTCTGTCTTTCTGGTTAAATGGCTTTCTGGCTTTCTGGTTATTCATAGAGCAGAATGGTCAAAGGATTAAGACGAAGGCAACGCGCCTCGTGGCCAATCGCTATAAACATTAGGTCAGCATCTGTCTAGTAATTAGGTTTTGTAGTCAAATGAATAGACTCAGACTAAACTCAGACTACATTTAGTTGATTTGTCATGCCTCGTGCAGTAAACACCGACTGTAAGCGCTGTGCCACCGAAAGTGTGGTGATCGCTCAGAGTAAGAATTGCTGGGATACCCAAAAGCCTCAGCGCTGTCATTCCCGGCGCGCCTATTATCTGAAGCAGGCTCAGAATAGGGCCAAGAAAAGGAGTCGGCAAAGAGCGGACAGGGTGGGGCAAGTGCAGGATATGGACATCCTGCCGATTGGCTACGCCGAACCTTCGGAGGTGCAAATGCTTTTCTTTCAGGACAGGGCAGACGGGAAGCGCCACGCCCTTCAGTTCACCGTACTCGATGAGGGGGTGAAGATTGATGGTGTTAAGGCGGTTCATCTCAAGGGCATGAGCCAGAAAGCGCTTAGGCAGCATATCAAGAATGTGCTTGGTATCTTAGGAGCTAAGCATAATACTGAGTTTGCGGTGACCACTGCAAGACAACCCATCCAGTTCTGTCCCCTCTGTTTGGCACAGAGCAAAGATAAAAGCGGCGAGGGCCAGGACACTGAGTGAGTGAGGATGCTCGGGCGGAATTTGCCAGAGGTAGGCTATCCCAGGAAAGATTGCTGCATCTGGAGGAAAGAGCTATCAGGTTCAGGCAGCTCGTAAATTGGGTCGCCCGTAGGAAGGTGGAGGGACATCAGTTTGAATCGGTCAATGGAGCCATGTTCGTGATCGCGGCTGAACTCATTAGCAGGAAGACTGACCGCTTCTGTGAGTCCGCCGAGGACGAGTTTGACGACCTTGAAGCTTACGGCTCCGAGCCGGAACTCGATGATGACTGGCTCGATGAACTTACTGGCGAGAAAGACAATTTCTATTTTTCCACCAACAGCGTTGAGAAGGGGCTACCGCCTTTGCCTAGACGCAAACGGGACAAGAAGCCAGAAGCCGAACTCGATGAAGAACAGATGGCCCAGGTCGTCGAAGCGGCTGTTCAATCCTTGGAAGATGCCTTGGCCGTCTCCCATGTGGAAAAGCCTCAAGAATGGATTGAGAACATTAAGACCGCCCTCGAACAGAATGGCGGCAAAGCTAATTTCTGGCAGCTTCAGCGCCGCACCGGGCTTTCCCCAGGGGCGCTCTTTTTAGGGCTGCTGCTCGGACACCAAAACTGGGTAACCACTCAGATTGACTTTGATGGCAACATACCAGGATTCTACGCTAGCTTCTCCGTTAGGCTCATCGACGATAACGATTAAGTTAGTCGTACCGCTGCTCTCAGGATGATTTAAATAACCGTCGTCGGGACTGTCTATCAGAACTGCAAAAAAGCTGCTTTTTGGGCGTGGTTCATCACAGGACTACACTTTCCTCCTGGGATCAGGTGGTTCAGCGAAGCGATCGCGAATAGGCTGAAGGATGTTGTCATTTCTCGGTAGTGCTCGCCCCTATGAGGCCAACCCTTTCCGTCGCCGCCAGCCTATCGCCCGATAGTGTGGCGATCGCTCAGTTGCCTAATGCTGGCTCTACACTCTCTGCCGCTGTGTTTTGCTCCGGTGCTTCTACCGCACGTGTGGGTACGGCAATCAGTCCAATTGCACTCAGCAATAGCAGCAGCAAAGCCATACTCATA
>JBARVS010000495.1:0-9951 GCA_049646385.1 Phormidesmis sp.
TAAGATCTTGGTAAAGAACTTTGAGAGAACGCTGCCGAACGCCAAGGCTAAAATCGACCTTTGCTTCGTCAGGCTAATGGTCAAGCGGCTTGCAGCCGCTACTCAAGATGTCAAATAGGCTCTATAGTTGGACGCTGACGATGAGCGAAGACGGTAAACAGTTTTATCCTGGAAAGTCACCTTCATTTGCAGGCAATGTCTATCGAGACTTGCTGTTGAGCAACTTTATTGCCAGCGGCTCTAATGTGATGGTTCGCCGAGCCGCCGTTGAGTCTGTTGGCCCGTTTGACTCGACCGTAAACGGGGTTGAAGATTGGGACTACTGCCTTCGACTGGCGCAGAAATGGCCTTTTGCCTTAGTGCCAAAAGCGCAGATTTTATACAGACAGATGGAGGAGTCCACTTCTTCTAAAGTTAGAAAGATGGAGAAAGTTCACTTTGTGGTGCATGATAAATTTTTTCGAGATAGTTCGTCAGACTTAAAAGCATTAGAGCCCCAAAGCCGATCTGTGTGCTATCGGTATCTAACCAAGCTGGCGATCGCCCATGCTCATACTTGGCGTGATGTTGCTTTTGCCCTTAAGCGGCTGCTCTTGTCTATTTGGGTTTATCCAAAAGGTTTACTTAACAAAGAAGTTTATCTACTAATCTTAAAAATGTTTTTGATAACCGTGCTTACGCCTGCTTTTGGGAAAAAAGCTCTTGATTTCCTTCGGAAGATCAAAGTCAGCAGGACTCTAGAAGATGTGCCTGTTCCCAAAAAGCTAGCGATGGATTTGGAATGAGTAACAACAGCAGTGGTTTTAGTCTTCTAAAAGAGAAAATGACATGAAGAAAGTATCTGTGGTGCTACCTGTTTATAATGTTGAAAAGTACGTTGAGGCGGCGCTTAAATCGGCGCTAGCGCAGACATACCCAAATACCGAGATTCTGATTATTAACGATGGCTCTTTTGATCAGAGCATAGCCATTTGCAAGAAATTTGACGATGATAGAATCAGCATTATTCATCAGGAAAACAAAGGTCTAGCTGAAGCTAGAAATACGGGCTTGCGCCATGCAACGGGTGACTACGTAGCCTTTTTAGATGGAGACGATATTTGGCTTCCCCAAAAAATAGAGAAGCACATCAGCCACCTTGAAGATGCCTCTGAAGTCGGCATCAGCTTTTCTCGATCCGCTTTTATCAACGAAGCAGGGTTGCCCCTTAAAACCTATCAGATGCCCCGGCTGCAAAATATTACGCCAGAGTACATGCTACGCTGTAATCCATTGGGCAACGGCTCTGCGGGTGTTTTTCGAAAAGCTGTATTTGAAGAGATTGGGTTCGAGGGCACTGACCAACAAATAGCTTACTTCGACCAGGATTTTAAGCGGGCTGAGGACACTGAATGCTTGCTGCGAATACTGGTTCAAACATCTTGGGTGATAGAAGGCATTCCAGAAGCCCTGACGCTATATCGCATCAGTAGCGGCACACTATCAGCCGACTTAGAAAAGACCATGATCTTTGGTGAAAAAGTCATGGCTAAAGCTCGTACCTATGCCCCCGAATTGATTAGAGAATCGGGTAAAAAGGTCATAGCTTATATGCGAAGAGATCTCGCGCGCGAATCTGTGCGCAGGCGAAATCCGTCTATGGCCTATGCCCTAATTCATCAGGCTATTAAGAACTATCCTCAGATGCTATTGGAAGAATTTCGAGCGACGCTCACTGTTTTAACGGCCACCCACTTGCTAGTTTGGCTGCCTCGTTCCTATTACCTAAGCTTTGAAAAGACAGCCATAGCTATTTCTGGAAATGTTCAAGAGCGGCGCATTTCTAAAGATGTTTCGAGCGATGATTCTTTAGATGAGACGAAGCAACCCTCTACTCCTCAAGGTCTATGATGACTGATATGACGACTGATATGACGACTGTTCAACTATCTTTTAACGGCTGCTTGCGTAGATCTCGCCCTCAGCACCGATCGGCTCGATGCGTTCAGATCTTGTTGGGCGGCTGTGGCGGTGTGCTAGTCGCGATCGCCCCCATCTGGCAAACGCCAGTTTTCGCCCAGGGTACAGCCCAGAATACAGTCCAGGGTACAGTGCAAAGCCCGCCAAGCGTCAGCAGATCGCCCGTCAGCAGCTTGTCTAGCAGCTATATCCTAGCGAGCGGCGATCGCCTTTATTTGGAAGTTTTTGGCCTGCCAGACTATAAAGGAGAGTTTCAGGTGCTAGCCGATGGCTCCGTGCGACTGCCGCTAGTGGGTCAAGTTCGGGTGCAGGGCTTGAGTTTAGAACAGGCCCAAATAACAGTCACCCAAGCCTACGGGGAGTATATTCGTCAGCCCTTTGTCGATCTTAATTTGGTGACGACGCGGCCCGTGCAGGTTGCGATCGCCGGAGAAGTCAATCGACCAGGTGCCTATGCGGTAGCAGCGACCGAGGCGGGCCAGCCCATTACCGTGACCAAAGCCATTCAGCTCGCAGGCGGCATCACCCAAATGGCCAACATTCACAACGTTCAAGTGGTCAGAGGCCAAGGTGTTTTAGGCGCGGTTCCTCAGGCTACCAACGTTGACTTATGGGCGCTGATTCAGTCGGGCGATCTGCGGCAAGACCTCGTGCTGCGCGATGGCGATACCGTGGTGATTCCGACTGCGCGATCGCTCAGCGCTGCCGAGGCTACCCGAGTGGCTAGCGCTAACTTCTCGCCTGAGAGTATCACGGTGTACTTAGTGGGTGAAGTAGAAGCACCCGGCGCGATTGAGCTGCCGCCCAACGTGCCTTTGAACCAAGCCCTGCTCGCGGCGGGCGGCTTTACCAACAGCGCTGTAGAAGGCTCTGTAGAGCTAGTTCGGCTCAATCCCAACGGGACGGTCAATAAAGCAGCGGTTGAAATTGACTTTGCTCAAGGCATAGATGAAGCCAACAATCCTATTTTACAAAACAACGACACGATTGTAGTCAGAGAAACCGGCCTTTCAGAGTTTGGCGATAGGGCTAGTCAGGTATTCTCGCCTGCGCTAGGAATATTCAACCTGCTTAGATTTTTGTTTTAAGAGCAGCTACGTTAGGTTTTTTCGATGAGCTTGCAAGCGTTAAAGGAGTGTTGAACCATGAAGCAGGGCGTGCTTGTCATAGCGCATAAAAACTTCGAGCAGCTCAAAAAGCTGATTGAATTCTTTGATGACGATTTTTACCTATATATTCATCTAGATAGAAAAAGTAAGTTCTCTAAAGCTGAGATTGAAGCCCTTCAAACGACTCGAAACGTATCTTTTTTATCAAAACAGCTCAGCGTAAATTGGGGTGGCGGAAGTTTACTAAAAGCTATTCTTTTACTTTCAAAAGAAGCGCTTAAAAATGAAAGCATAGAATACTTTCATCTCATTAGTGGGCAGGATTTTCCAGTTAAAAGCTGTGCTTACATGAAGAACTACTTAATAGAACATAGAGGAAAAGATTTTTTAGAGAATTTTGAGCTGCCAGCAGAACGTTGGGTTTATGATGGCGGGCTGTATAGAGTTCTTCATTTCCATTTTTATGACCTGTTCAATGCCAGAACGACAATAGGTAGGATAATAAACAAGGTTCTTACGAAGGTTCAAAGAACGCTAAAGATAAAAAGAAGCTTGCGAAAGAACTTTCCACCACTGTTTGGAGGATCAGGATGGTGGACGCTAAGCTACTCTACCTTAGCGTATGTGGTCGACTACGCTGCTGAAAAGCCGAATTTTTTAAAGAGGTTTAGATATACTTTTTGTGCAGAGGAAATGTATTTTCAAACCATCGTGATGAACTCTCCCCTTAAGCAAATCGTCGTGAATAACAACTTACGATACATAAGATGGGATCAACAATTTAACGATAGTCCCGCTAACTTAGATGAAACAGACTACGGTGACATTACCCGTTCGGCGGCCTTTTTTGCTCGGAAGCTTGAATACCCGGTTTCTAAAGGACTCGCTAGCCGTATAGAAAAACACATTAGCGGTGCCCATTCCGGCGGATAGGGACGGGCTTAGCCGGACGAGGCGGCGCAGGCCAGCGGTCTAAAA
Organism: Phormidesmis sp.; assembly: GCA_049646385.1. GTDB lineage: Bacteria > Cyanobacteriota > Cyanobacteriia > Phormidesmidales > Phormidesmidaceae > Phormidesmis. The sequence goes on from JBARVS010000495.1 coordinate 4,047, forward strand.
TGTCTTTTACCAGCAGTTCTTTGGCCCATATTTGGATAACCACTACCAGGGGCAGGGCCAAGAACAGTCCTAAAATGCCAAAAAACAGCGCCGCGATTACCTGGGCAATGAGCGTTACTGCCGGCAGCAAAGAGACCTGCTGTTCCATCACCAGCGGCGTTAGCACCAGTCCTTCTAGCTGCTGAATGACGAGATAGAGAATAATCACGGCAACGGCCATCCAAGGGGCGATCGCTAATCCCATCAGCACGGGTGGAATCACGCTAATAACTGGGCCAATGTTAGGAATAAAGGTGAGCAGCCCCGCAATAATGGCATTTACCAATGGCAAAGGAACGCCAATGAACCAAAGCCCTACGCCGCTAAATACCGTGATCACGGTCATATTGAACAAAATGCCAATTGACCAGCCTGATAGCGCCGTTTCGCACTGAGTTAACACTTCATCTGCTCGCCTGCGGTAAAACTTCGGGAAGCCGAGTATGACCAGTCGGCGGTAGCTCTGCGGATTCGCTAGCATCATCGCAATCAGCACAACCACCAGCAGCAAGTTGATAAAAAAGTCGAGAGAGCCTGTAAATAAGGCAACCGCCCGACTTGCTAAGTTGGCGCTAAGCTGGGGCAGCAAGTCGGCTAGTTTGGTGCCCTCTAGCGAGTTTCCAGGCACCATGCCTGTGATCTGGCGATACCACCTTTGAATTCGGTTGAGTCCTTGCTCAGAAAAAAACGTGGAGGCTGGAATTTGATCGATAATAGCGGGCGCAATGAACCAGACGGCGGCAACTAGCGTGCCCAGAATGCCTAGCAGGGCGATCGCCACAGCCACCCCTCTCGGGACTGGTATCGGCAACTTTTGAATGCGACGCACCAGTCGATTAATCACCGTTGCAAACACCACCGCTGCAAACACCAGCAGCAGCACCTGCCGAATTTTCCAAAGCAGCAGCGCTAATACAACAATGGCGATCGCGCCCATCAACTTACCAAACTTCACATACTTTGCCCCTCATGCTTTGGCAAGGCATCACAACGTGCCTCCACAGCAGCGTATGAGACATTTGCTACCAGCGATCTCTACCCAAAGATGCGACTTTTCAAAAGATGAACTTCTTCTCATGCAAAAATCATAAAAATCATTGGGTATCAGCCGTTACGCTCAATACAATGCGCAGTTTTTGCACCCAGTAAAGTATTAATCTTCAGAGCATCTATGTAAAAGACAGTGCAGCTATCTGACTTGATATCGTGAGCTACCCACCCTTATGCAGAGTTCATTTCAGCGCATTCTCACGGGCGCTGCTTTCTTTTCAATTACGATATTTGTTGCAGTCGTTGGCTATATTCTCGCGGGTTGGACGACGCTTGATGCGATTTATATGGTGGTGATCACCGTTTTTGGCGTGGGTTATGGCGAGGTAAAGCCACTAGATACGCCTAGCCTTAGAGTGTTCACAATTTTAGTTATTATTGCAGGGGCGCTGTCGGTGGCCTATATTGTGGCAGGCTTTGTACAGCTCGTCACCGCAGGCGAAATCCGCCGCGCTCTGCGCATGAGGCAAATGACCCAAGAAATTCAGAACCTGTCTAACCACGTAATTGTGTGTGGCTATGGCCGCATGGGTCAAATGCTGGCGCGCAAGCTCAGTGAAGATCAGCAGAAGTTTATTGTTTTAGATCGCACTGCCGAGCGCATCACAATGGCTCAAGCACAGGGCTATTTAGTGTATTTGGGCAACGCTACTGATGAATCAAACTTACAGGCTGCGGGGATTGATCGAGCGCGGGCGATCGCCATCGTATTACCCGATGACGCCGCCAACGTATTTATTAGCCTTACCGCCCGCGAGCTAAATCCAACGCTGATGATTGCCGCTCGCGGCATTTTGCCCTCATCCGAAAAAAAGCTGCGCCTAGCAGGAGCCGATCAGGTGATTTTGCCAGCCAGCATTGGAGCGCTGCGGATGGCCCACTTAATCAGCCATCCCAACGCAGTGAACTTTTTGGCGCAAGATGACAGTCGCGCTAATTTGAACGAGCTGCTCGGTGAAATTGACATTCAGGTCAATGAGCTAGCCGTCTCGTTAGACTCGCCACTATTGGGCCGCGCCATTGGCGATGTGGAGCGAGGGGGTAGAGGCACCTTTATTGTCGTTGCCCTCAAGCGCAAAGCAGGCGGCATGATCGTTCATCCCAAACCCTATGAAACCTTGAGTGAGGGCGATACGGTGATTATCTTAGGCCATCAAAGCGACATGCCCACCTTTGCCCAGCGACATGCGGCTAAGAGCCAACTGCGGTATCGCGGCGCAAAGGTAAGATAGCCAGTTCCCATCAACTGCTTAACAGTTAGTGTGCGTAGGCATTGTTAGGCACCGAGGCCAGATGATGACAGCGGGCAAACTTCCATGGCTTGAATCAAACCCTGCTCAAGGGTGAAACGGTGGCCGACATGCTCATCGGCAAGCACGGCCCCAGCCAAATCGCGCACGACCTGATGCACCTTAACCAAAATCTGCCCATTCTCCTCTAGGTGAAAGGCAACTGGCTTGACCTGTCCATCGATCTCGCGCCACTGCTCCGTCCAGTAAGCGCGGACTTCTTCAGGCCCACGCACAAAGCCCCCTTTGAATGCTCTCGGCCAATGCACTTCGGGCGTCATGAGGGCGAGGGCCGCATCAATGTCACGCGCGTTAAAAGCCTTGTATGCTGCGCGCAGCAGCTCGATTTCTGGGGCAGGCTGATCTGGCATAAGCGGTGGGTGAAAGAGGGACTTTTTTACAATAGTCTTAGGCTCAATCTGCCGTCTCATCCAATCCTGCTAAAATTATCCTAATCCTGCTTGGGATGCAAAAGCTTGATGGGGCAAAGCTTAGGGTGAATCATGCAGTCTCCACGCTTGATTTTAATAACCAGCAAGAAGCCGCGCGAGTGCTTCCACACCCGCCCCTTGTCGCTAGCTATCGTACGGGATGGCAAGGGTTAACCTTCACTCACTACTGCCATCCTCCCCACAAAACGGTGGAGCACTGCTTTCTACAGCATTCGCTAGTAATCGCAGATCCTAAAAGCTGCTTTAAAGCAGAGCGTTGTTTGGACGGCAAATTCAAACGCTACGCCCACGGCAACGGTCGCGTAGATATTATTCCAGCCTTTTTAAATCATTGGACAAATTGGGATCGGGAAGTCGAGTTTTCAGTCATTGCGATTTGTCCATCATTGCTGAATCAAACTACTCAGGAATTGACGGGGCGTGACGTAGAACTGATGCCACAGTTTTCTATAGATGATCCGGTAATCGGGCAGTTGGCGATCGCCCTCAAAACAGAAATTCAAACGGGCTGTCTGTCTGGCAGGCTGTATGGCGAATCATTAGGAACCGCGATCGCCGCTCGTTTGGCGGGGAACTATGCGCTCAGCAAACCTTTGCTTAAGTTCAAAGCCAGCAGTTTATCTCCCTCACAGCTGGCGCGAGTCATTGATTATATGAAGGCAAACTTGGCCCAAGACTTATCGATTTTGGACTTAGCGACCCTGGCTGGCATGAGTAAGGCCCACTTTAGCCGAGGCTTCAAGCAGTCAATAGGAACTGCACCCTATCAGTATTTGATGCAACAGCGTGTAGAGCGCGCCAAGCAATTGCTTAAACAGCCAGCCCTAAAACAGCAAACCCTCTCAATTAGCGACATTGCTCTAGAGTGTGGCTTTGCCAATCAAACTCATCTTACAAAAGTCTTCCGTCAGATGACAGGAACAACACCCAAAGCCTATCAAAAGCGATGATCCCAAGTGGATGTTAGAGCCACAGATCTACGCACTGCAAGCTGTTAGCCTAACCAAACGCTCAGCTCAAAATATCCATCACAATCGCCATTGTTTGAGCAAGATGGCTGTTGCCGTTCGGCAGTTGGGCGACAGGATCAATCGGCCCGGTTGCCCCGTTGTGGCTGACTGGCCCCAGCGAAATAAGCTGTAGCCTGCCGTCTGCTCGGGCCTCGTTCCAGCTTGTCCAAGCGAAAATGGGCCAGCGTTTGGGGAACATCATTGCGCCAATTTGGGCGAGTAGGTCGCGATCGCCCTGCAAATGATATAGCCTGTCTATCAGCGCGATCCCATTATTGCCGCTCACCACCCCCGACAGCGAAATCACCTCAATCGGCACATCCAACGCATACTTCAAATAGGTAACCGCCCCCAGCGCCACCTGCGCCCCACCGCTATAGCCCAGCAGCGTAATTGGCACCCCAGGCCGATAGCCCCGCTGCCGCAAACTGTTCAATATCACCTGCGCCGTCCCCCGATTAAACACAGGCCCATAGCGATGATCGGTCGATACCGCCACCTGAAAGGTATTGCGCAAGTTGACAAAAATATCCAGCGGACTCTGCGGGTATCGGCTTTCCATCCGGTTGACCCAACGCCAAAAGCTAGAAAAAGGCCGCTCTAGAGTCAGCGGTCGGTTCAGCGCTGAATAAGCCAAAATATCCTGCACAAATACCATATCTGGCGGCAAGGCGGCGGCTAGCGTATCTAAAAAGTTTTGAACCCGCACCGGATAGTCAACGCAGCTTTGAGAAATGCCGTCTAAATAAACGATGTAGCGACTGGGCGGCGGTGAGTAATGGTTTGCTAATAGCTGCGCTGGCAGCCGCTCACTTTTCGGCTCATCCAAATCAGCCGCAGACTGGCCTTCCTGCCGACAGGTAATGTGGGTTTCAATCCCATCGCCATACCAGCCCGCCCACCAGCCCAACGCCTCAAAAGGCGATAGCAGTCCAGCTAGCAGTAGGGCAATTAAGCTCACCCGCGCCAAATCAGCCACCGCCCCAAGCAGCTTGCTATTAAAAGCCAAATACCATTTTAGCCACTGGTCATTCATTGGCGAGAGCAGCACAATCGCCCCTACCGTCAGCAAAATCACAGCGCTTAGCTTGAGCAGTCGAGCGTTCATGGCTTAGGAGTCGGCTTAGGAGTCGGCTTAGAGGTTGGCTGTGAGCGGCTATTTTGTAAACGCTCTGTGTGCTCTGTATGCTTTGCGCGCGCTGTATGCTCTGCGCGCGCTGTATGCTCTATGGCGGCGGCGGTTGGCAGGGCTGGCGGCACTTCATTACGTGAGAATCTTAGCCCTGCATACAGCTCTTGAGCGAGGCGAGTGCGGTTGGTAATCAGCTCTTCGCCTGCCACCCAGTTAGCGATCCACTGGCCCAACGAAGCAATCGGCTGGCCCACCGTTTTTTGCAAAAGCTGTATGGTTACCCAGCCCAGCGCTGCGCTTTCAAACGCATCCCAGCGGCTGAGGTCTGTAATGGAGTCTATCCCAATCACGACCGCCAGCAGCGTCCAAATAGAGAGCAGTACAAAAACAGCGTTGCCAAAATAGGGGAATATCACAAAAACGCTCAGCATCAGCGGCGCATAGCTAAAGCCCAGCGTTCGCAGCACCGCAACCAACGGTAGCTGACTGTCAAACGTTAGGTTGATAACGGCCCAAATGCTCAGCGCCCAAACGCCATAGCCAATCACAAAAAAAAGCGCTGAGATAAATAAGCTTAAAACAAACCGCAGCGGCTTTACCTGATTGATAAAGAGCACAACGAACTGGCTCAGCGACTGGGCTAGGCCCGCCATAAAAACAATGCTCAGCGCTGCAATTAGGCTATGGGGCCGGGTATGAATGCTTTGCAGCGTATCGGTATGAAGTGCCAATACGCCCTGTATAAGCGGCCAGAGATGGGTAAGGGCATCTTCACCTGCTATACCCGTATTAAGCTGGCCCATTAGATAGCTTGTGAATTGGCCTGTGAGCTGGCTTAAGCTCCAGTATTGATCGTTTAAAAACACCGCTTGCTTTAGCAACTTTAGCAATATAGCCTATCAGATCGGAGTGATTTGGTAGGCTATTCTCCAG
>JBARVS010000496.1:0-15230 GCA_049646385.1 Phormidesmis sp.
GTACGGGCGTGTTAGTTGTCGTAGGCATCTTTTTCTACGGCTCCTATATAGGCACGGGTTCTGCTATCTAGTGCCAGCGCGATAAAACTGACAAGATAGATTAATTTGTTAAAAAGCGGCCCTTCTGTAGAGGGGCCGCTTCTTGCTGAGAACTATTTGTTAGTTCGGCTTGTTGTTAGTTCGGCTTGTTGGTTCGGTTTTATGCTCAGCGGCCAGCAGAGGCGGCTATACGACTTCTGTTTGGCTGTCTTCTGCGATTTGGCCAAAGGTGGAGGCGCTAGAGGCGCTGTTGTCGTTTGTGCTTGCCTGACCACGCTCAATGTAAAGGAAGAGAGCGGCCATTGTGATCGCTGGAAAAACCAGACCAACGACAGGAACCAAAATAGTGGGTAAGAAAGAAGCGGCCATGTGAATTATCCTCTTTTATTACGATGAAAAGGTGGCCTAAACTACTTGGCCAGTCCTAAAACTTTACTCCTAATCGGGATCCAAAACTATCTTCCCTTAGTGGAAGTTAAAGATAGAGAAGAAGATCAGATAGCGTAGAAAGCTGATGAAGACAGGGCAAAAGATAAAAAACTTAAAGATCGAATAGCCCCTTAGCCAACCGTAACAATTAGCTAAAGGGCTGTTTTGTCGCGCCTTTCGGCAAATAATTTTCTAGATCATACGCGGGGTATATAAAGCACTATGCCCTACGGGAGAGATAAAAAACGGGCGTTCCTAGTAGAGTAAAGTCACTTAAGAAGACGTGTCTGAGAAGGATTTGCTTTTCCGCGCTTCAAAATGGATTAATTCAACTGGAGAATCACTTCTATGGGCATTATCGCTTGGATCGTATTAGGTTTAATTGCTGGGGCGATCGCCCGAGCTATCTACCCGGGTAATCAGGGCTTAGGTATTCTTGGCACCATGGTGCTAGGTGTTATCGGCGCATTTGTGGGCGGGTTCTTGTGGACTTTAATCACCACCGGAAAGCTGGCACTTGGAGCCTCCGCAAGCTTATCGCTGGGCAGCATTGTTTTGGCTGTCTTGGGTGCAATCGTAGCGCTGTTCATCTACTATGCAGTGACCAAGCGCACAGCATAAAAATCAGCACGAAGAAGCCATTAAAAGGGCGTTGTTTAGACAAAAGAATGCAGGTGCTAACTGCATAGGCAACGTTCGGCAATTGACTTTAATGGGCCATCTGGGTTTATCCTGGTTGGCCCATTGTGCTGCTAAAATCACAGCTTAAACAAACGGCTACTTATATTTAGATGGCAAAGAAACAGGCAGACGGATCGGTGGCTAGTTCGCAAACAAGTAGCCTGGAGCAGGCGGATCTATCCCAGCATATTCAGGCTCACCTAGCGCTAAAGCAAGACTTGACTGACTTTGTATTAGACGCTGAAGATGAAGTTGCAACGGCCCTAGAAGCTTTCAGCGCGCAGCAGCTCAGCCGTTGGGCAAAGCCAATGCTCTCAGGACTAAACCGCACTGATTTGGCCATTGACATGTTTTTGAGCGAGGGGCAGGCGAGCGATCGCCCTATCGTTGAGTGTTTTTTGCAAGAAAATTCAGCGGTTTCACCCCAGGCGAAAGCTCAGCTAGAGCAATGGCCCAGCGGCTTCAATGGCCTGTTTGTAGTGCGTGCGGTTTCGGCCCACAGCTACAGCCTCATAAACTGGCTAACCGAAAAGTCCTACAGCGTCTGCAAAGATCCCTCCAGACCTACCGAAGCGATGTCTCGGCTGAGCCCTGGTGAAATAGTGCTTGCTAGGATGCTACCGCTCACCGAGGATATGTGGGTATTTTCAGGCCCGCTCACGCTGCTAGGTAAGTTAGGCAACCCTAAACTAGCCGTTGCGATCGGCAACTTCAAAAAATGGTTTCCGCAACAGCTATACGGGGATGCGCCAGAACTCAAAGAAGCCGCATGGGAGTCAGTAAAGCAGCAGTACGATGATTTTCTAGCGTTTTTTGGCTCGCCGCCCGTTACGCTCTCAGGCTATGAGCTAAACAAGAAATTGCAGGTTTATCAGGCGCAAACCAGCGAACGACAGCTTGCTGAGGCTGGGATAGACGCGGATAAGTCTTTACAGGAGATAGCTCAAGCGGCGGGCGTTTCGGCAGAGGACATTGACGAGGCGATGGATGCCATCGGCGAAGAGAGCATAACAGCCAAAAAACTATTATCCAGCAAGCAGGCAATCAAAATGATTATGCCTGAGATATCGCTGCCGGAAGACCTGCGCAGAGCCGAAGCGGTGACCGTATTTTCTCATCCTCGCTGGGGACAGACCTTTTTAAAGGACTACCGCCGACTTGTTGAACTGCTAGATCAATCAAGCAGTGAACCAGATGAAGCCAAGGATGCAGCGCTTGATCGACTGCTGCTGAAATATTTAGACGATGAGCAGGTGAATGCTTATGTATGGGGTTATTTAGCTCAAGAGCTGGGCGATCGCCTGCAACCTCCTTTACAGAGAGTGCTAGCCAACCCCAGCTTCGACATCCAGCAAGATTTAGAAAAAGCTTTGGCCAAACGAGGCAAACCGCTGACGCCTGAGCTGCCTGAGAGCGCCAGCGTACCCGTGCATCTGCACAACCTCTTTCAAGCCGCGCTAAAAGAGGTAGGCAAAGACGCAAAGCAAAAGGGCGAAGGCAAGAAGAAGATCCCGAAGAAGAAGTCAGGATTTGGTAGCTAAGAAGCCTTGCCGATCAATGACTTTTGAGCGCTAGTTAAACATATTGAAACGCATGGCTCGTAAGGCTCAAGGCAGATAGGTCTTGGTCGGCAAAGACACCTACAAACTCGTAGCTGCCGCTGCCCAAATAGCCTATCGCTGTAGCATGGGCCTCACTGTCGTAGCTCAAAGCATACTGCGAGGCTTTGCCATGCAAACGCACCCGGTCATTATGCTCGTTGAAGTCGATCATAACCGCGAAGTCTTGATTGACGCCGCCTTGAGTGTAGTAAGCCGAGGCATGGCTACCGAGCACAAAAAGATCGCCGCCGCCGCCGCCGATTAAGATATCAACTTCGCCTGCCCCTTTAGCCGCAGAACTGGTACCCGTTAATACGTCCCCTTGGCTGCCTGCTTGCAAAAAATCATTGCCCCGACCGCCGTTTAAGACATTGCGTCCTTCTGGTAAAGGGTTGAAGCTTTGATCGCCTTCAACGATGCCGCCAAAGAGCTGATCGTCACCGTCGCCCCCAAAGAGGCGATCGCTCCCACTTCCGCCGAACAGCTGATCGTTACCCCTGCCACCGTTCAGCACATCGTCACCGATCCGGCCAAACAGCTTATCTGCCCCATCGTTGCCTGACAAAATATCGTTGCTTTGAGTCGTTTGGGAAGGCACATGATCGCCCGAAATGATATCGTCGCCAGCACCACCCGAGATAATATCGTTACCATCGCCGCCTCTGAGCTTGTCATTACCCGCTAGTCCGTAGATAGCGTCGGCCTTGTCTGTGCCCGTGATGTCATCATCGTTTCGAGTACCCAAAATTTTGTTCAGCGGGCTAGCCATCTTCGCGGTGCTAATAGTCGGCAAGGCCGCAATTCCCGGCGCGTCATAAACATCGTTGACGGTATCGGCCAGCGCTGGGCCTAGCGCTTCCGTCCTAGAGATGACGCCCCCAATATTTGTAGTTGGCGCAGGGGAGGGTAATCGTTCAAACGCTAGCGGCTGAGAGCTAACTACCGCCGCCGCCGCCAGACGATCTGCTAGGGAATTGCGAATCTGCGGCGTGAGTAAGGGTTTCAAATCTAGCTGAATGGGGTCAATCTGGAACTTCGAGGCGCTTGCAGAAGACTTAGCCATATTATTTCCCAAAATGTTGAAGGTAGCGAGCTAACAGTGAACTATTTCAAAAGAAGCACAAGCAATAGAGACGCATTCTTATTCACTTTGTTCGCACGAGCCATCGTTAAATTTGTCGAACGTTTCAACTTATTTTGCTAAATCTTCGGATCAGACGTTAGTTTTTTCGAGCATTTTGTCTACTCTAAGCAAGCAACGGCCTGTCGCCATTGAGAGGCACTTAACTAAAAGGTGCGCTTGCTTTCCGTTTGCTCAACCAGTCCTGGGAGGGATCACAACATGCGGCGTTTGCTGCTTATTTCATTGGCAACCATTCCGCTGGCGGGCTGCCAATTTTTCAACCGCGATGGCAATACAGCTGTCGATATTGTGGAATCTGTGGAGTCTGGTGAAGCACTCAAAGATGTACCTGTTCTTGATCTTGATGGCAAGACGGCTGAGGATAAGGCAAATTTTGAGGAGCCGACAGTTGCATCGAAACCGACAGCTGCCGGATCGCCTGATTTAATTCCCTCAACCAACCCAGACTCTCGGGCGAGAGCGGTGAGCCGCAGCCGCATTGATCCGTTTGCTAGTCTGGCGATTCCGCCTACGCCCGATCCAATTGTGGTATCTCCTGTGGCGGCGGCTGGTAATCGGGTTTCTAACGCGGGCGGCAGCGCAGCGGGTAGTGCTAGTGCGGGCAGCGCGAACGGCGCGGGCGGCGCGGGCGGTAGATCGAGCAGCAGAGCAGGTAGTGGCAGCTCCTCTAGCAGAAATTCGGGTGGCAGCACAGCGGCAGCGGCTAGACGTGCGCCGACGCCACCGCCTGTACGAGTGCAGCCAACCAACCGACCTTTGGTAATTCCTTCGCCGATTGCAGTGCTGCCGACTATTCCGCAGCCTGTAATTGCGCCTACGGTATCGGTGTCGGGTGTGATTCAGCTGGGGAATGAGCCCTATGCAATCGTGCGCTCAAGCAGCGAGCCTGAGCGGTATGTAAAGGTAGGCGATCGCATTGCAGGCGGCAGCGTGAGAGTCAAGCGCATCGAAACCCTAGCCTTTGAACCTCGGGTGATTTTAGAAGAAAATGGCATTGAAGTCTCTAGGCCCATTGTTGGCGATTCTAGCGGCGACGCTCGTGAGCCCGAAGCGCCTGAACCCGTAGCAGTACCCGCAGCAGCCGTGCCAGGTCGCCAGCCCGTATTATTGCCGACGCTCTCTGCTGTTCCGGCTCTACCAGCCCCCGTACCGATGAGTTCGCTACAGACTAATACCTTAGGCAGCATTCCTGGATCGCTGCTGCTACAGCCAGCCGCCGCCTTTCAAGCCGTACTTCCTAACTTGCAAGTGCCTGTGCCAACTGCATAGCCTGTTTGTATCCGCTTAAAGAGGCGCGTCGCTTTGAAAATTGGGATTTGCGAGTAAGGATGATCTTCATAAAAGTTATCTTTGCCGCAGCAATAAAACTTAAACAGCGAAAGTGAAAGTTCTCCCCAGCAGAGTAGTAATCTTAATAGCGAGTGGCTTCTTTAAGCTGCGACTGCTTTATCTAACATTTTGAGAGGGTTAGTATTCATGGTTCAGCGTGGTTCTAAGGTTAGAATTCTTCGCCCCGAGTCTTATTGGTTCCGGGAAGTAGGCTCCGTTGCCTCAGTTGACCAAAGTGGGATTAAGTATCCTGTAGTGGTTCGCTTTAGCAAGGTCAACTATGCCGGTATTAACACTAACAACTTTGCAGAGGCAGAGCTAGTAGAAGTAGAAGCGCCCGCAAAAAAAGCGGCAAAAAAGAGCTAGAAAAAAAGGCTAGGTTTTTATCTTCTGTAGGGATACAGCCGCCTGGTTCCTACAGAAGATGAGCTTTGCATATTAAAGGGTCAATAGTTTATGGTTCAGCGCGGCTCTAAGGTGAGAATTCTCCGGCCTGAGTCTTATTGGTATAGAGAGATTGGCTCTGTTGCCTCGGTGGATCAAAGCGGAATTAAATATCCTGTTGTAGTTCGCTTTAGCAAGGTGAACTATTCTGGCATTAATACAAATAATTTTGCCTACTCGGAGCTGATAGAGGTGGAAGCACCTGCTAAATCATCTAGCCGAAAAAGCAGTCAGAAAAACGATCAAAAAAACGATCAGAGAAGCGGCGAAAAGGCTCGCAGCGGTTCTGATACCAGGCAGTCAGCAGCAGATGTAGCAGAGACTTCATCAGGCAGTGCAGCTTCTGGCAGTAGTTCTACCACAGAAAATGCTAAGTGCGATACGGCTGAGCCTACGGCGAACAAGCCTTACCGAAACCCAGCGCCCAAGGCAAAAAGCAAAAAAAATGCTGCTGAGCGCTAAATCATTGTTGGTTTAGCTAGACAAAAATACCCTTTAGAAGAGCGCAGTGCCTGAGCTACCTGAAGTAGAAACCGTTCGCAGAGGTCTCAATCGGGTCTCGCTTAATCAGCCTGTTCAAGGAGGCGAGGTGCTTTTAGCACGAACGATTGCCTATCCTGATCTAGCTGATAATTTTTTGCGGGGGATAGAAGGCTCTGGAATAGCCAAATGGCATCGGCGAGGGAAGTATCTACTGGGCGAATTGCAGCGTTCTGTGGCATCTAAGGAGCATCAGCCTGCTGGCTGGCTAGGCGTACATTTGCGAATGACGGGTCAACTGCTTTGGGTAGATCGAGGTGAAGCGCTGCAAACGCACTGCCGGGTGCGGCTATTTTTTGATGATGACCGAGAGCTTCGATATGTCGATCAGCGCACGTTTGGCAGGCTGTGGTGGGTGCCGCCAAGGGAGCCAGTTGAAGCGATTATAACGGGATTACAGAAGCTCGGGCCTGAACCTTTTTCAGATGAATTTTCGGTGGCATATTTAGCCTCGACGCTGAAGAAGAGCCTCAGACCGATTAAAAATGCCCTGCTCGATCAGCGGCTGGTGGCGGGAATTGGCAATATCTATGCGGATGAAGCGCTTTTTGTGAGCGGTATTCGGCCTCAGCGACGGTGCGATCGCCTCACCCAAAAGCAGATTGCCCGTCTCCATGCGGCCATTATCGAAGTGCTAAAAACCAGCATAGCCTCTGGGGGAACGACCTTTAGCGACTTTCGTGACGTTCATGGCACTAATGGCAACTACGGTGGCATAGCCTGGGTATATGGCCGTGAAGACGATCCCTGCCGACGCTGTGGGGCTGAGATTATACGGATGTCGCTAGCGGGGCGATCGGCTCACTATTGTCCGCAGTGTCAAAAATAGAGGCCAAAATGAGGGCCAAAAGTAGGCGCTAGCGATCAGCCGGGGCGATACAATAGGCATGAAACCTTATATAAAAAGAAAGCTATGCCCGTCAAAAAAGGGGATTATGTTCGCTTGGTGCGAGACAAGTTTGAAAATAGCCTGGAGGCTAAAGCGAGCGATCCGCGCCTTTCTAGCTACCTGTTTGAGACAAAAGGTGAGATCTTAGATACCCGCAATGATTATGCGTTGGTGAAGTTTGGCCGAGTGCCTACGCCAAATTCATGGTTGAAGATGGAGCATTTAGAAAAGTTTGATTAAACGGCCTTGGCTATGCTCAGATCGCTGAATTGATTTGCTGAGTTGATCTAACGTATGGCGCTATTCCTGGGCTAGGGCTTGCTCCATCAAGATATATTGAGTGCTGCGAACTGGCTCACCTGCTTTTGGGCGGCGCTCAATATATGTGCCGTCGGGCTGCATGTCCCAAGCCTGACGGTTGTCTTCTAGGCAAATATTTAAGATGCTATCGAGTTCTTTGCGGATGCTAGGATCTTCGATAGGCACTAACGCTTCTACCCGGCGATCTAAGTTGCGGGGCATCCAGTCGGCTGAGCCAATGTAGTAGCGATCGCTGCCCTCATTGTGGAAGTAAAAAACGCGAGAGTGCTCTAAAAAGCGGCCAATGATGCTAACCACTCGAATATTGTCGCTGACGCCAGGGAGTCCGGGGCGCAAGCAGCAAATACCTCTGATGATCAGGTCTATTTCTACGCCAGCCTGCGAAGCTTTGTAGAGTTCTTGGATAATTTGAGCATCAACAAGGGCGTTCATTTTAACGATAATGCGGCCCTTCTTGCCGTCTTTGGCAAGCCTAGCTTCTTCGCGGATAAAGTCAGTCATCCGGCTGCGCAAGCTAACCGGGGCAATCAGCAGTTTTTGATATGACTGCTGGCGAGAGTAGCCTGTTAGGTAGTTAAACAGGTCGGTGAGATCGGTGCCTAGCTCGGGGCGGCAGCTCAGCAGGCCCAAGTCGGTGTAAAGCTTGGCGGTTTTGGGATTATAGTTGCCAGTGCCAATATGCACATAGCGGCGAATCATATCTTTTTCGCGGCGCACTACCAGGGATACTTTGGTGTGAGTTTTAAGGTTCATCAGACCGTAGACGACATGCACGCCCGATCGCTCTAGCGCCCGCGCCCAGTTGATGTTGTTTTCTTCATCAAAGCGGGCCTTCAGCTCGACTAAGGCAACAACCTGCTTACCGTTTTCGGCAGCGTTGATTAGGGCGCTGACGATGGGAGAATCGCCAGAGGTGCGATACAGCGTCATTTTGATAGCCAGCACTTTAGGGTCGCTAGCCGCCTGAGTAATAAAGGTTTGAACGGTGCCCGAAAAGGAATGATAGGGATGGTGGAGGAGGCGATCGCGCCGCCTAATCATAGAAAAGACGCTTTCACCTTCGCCGCGAGCAACCGTTTTCCAAGATCCAGGCGATATAGGCGTCCAACGCGGATCTTTTAGCCTAGATAAGGGCAGGCTCATAAAGCTCATCAGATCGGTCAGACCAATGGGCCCTTCGATTTCGTAGATGTCCTCTTCTTGAATGTTAAGCTCGTTCATTAAAGTGGCGCGCATGGTTTCGCTCATGCCTGCTTCTAGCTCCATCCTGACCACCGAGCCACCGAGCCTGCGCTTACGCAACTCCTGCTCAATGGCCAGCATAAGGTCGTCGGCTTCGTCTTCTTCTACAGACAAGTCAGCATTGCGCGTAATGCGAAAGGTATAGCAGTCGTTAACCTGCATACCGGGGAAAAGGGCGGCGATATTATGGGCAATAACTTGCTCCATTGGCACGCCTAGCCAGCGACAGAGCTTCAGGCCCGCAGCAGCAGTTTGAGCAGCGCTGTCGTCGTCGATAGGGCAGGCGGTGCTTAAGCTGTCTGGCAGCTGGACGAAGCGGGGCAAAACTTTGGGCACTTTTACTCGGGCAAAATGCGGATCGGCGGCAGATTTGTCTTGAATTTCAACGGCCAAGTTGAGGCTAAGGTTAGAGATAAAGGGAAAAGGATGGCCAGAATCTACAGCCAATGGGGTGAGTACCGGAAAAACCTGCTCATTAAAATACCTGTCAAGATAAGCACTTTGCTCGGCACTCAGATCGGCGTAGTCCAGCAGACTGATGCCTTTTTCTAGCAGCTGCGATCGCAGCTCCGTTTGAAAGAAGCTATGCATCTGCGTGATCATAGGCCGCAGCCGCTGGCTGATGTCTCTGAGCTGATCGGTGGGCGAGCGACCGTCGGGCGTACGTTTTCTAACATTGGCCTCAATTTGCTGCTTGATGACCGCAACGCGCACCATAAAGTATTCGTCTAAGTTAGAGCTAAAGATAGCTAAGAACTTAAGTCGCTCTAGCAGCGGCGTGCGTTCGTCTAGGGCTTCGTGCAGAACGCGACGGTTGAACTCTAGCCAGCTCAGCTCGCGGCTAAGATACCACTGGCGATCGCCTAGCTTAACCTCTTCTGAAATTTCTTCTATAGTTTTTTGAGCAGCCTCTTCATTGGCTTCCTCAGCAGGTTTTTCAGGCTTCTCACCAGCTTTAGAACCCGTTTTAGAGCCTTGCTTCGAGGTAGATTTAGATTCGGATTTTGAAGCAGGCTGATCGCCATTTTTTCGGCTGGTAGTGCCCTTACTCATATGCTTTCTCTAAGTTTTTAGAAGACGCTGTTAGAAAATGTTTTTAAAAGACGTCGTTTTCTTGGCCTACCCACCATTTGCCTAGCTTCATAAGTTCAGCGTGTAGCTCAGCTAACTGGTCGTTAAATTCTTCAGTGCTAATGTCGGCGCGGCGCTCTTTGAGCTTGGCAAGGCGTAGCTGAATGAGCAGCCATGGCTTACTGATGCCGTCAGTGGCTTCTATGTATTTGGCGAGTTCGCTGCTTTTCATAACTGCCTTGAACCCCAAAAGTGTTTGGCACTTAAATGATGCGCTTAATTGCTCATTGTATAGCAAGTCCTAAATTGAAAAGTGCCACCGAGGGCGTAGATCCTTCGGTGGCACTTAATACCGCTCGTCTATTAGCAGCTTTTAGTTGAGAGACTTTTGTCTACGAAACTTACGAAATTAACGCTTGAGTTCGCTGAGCCACTCCTGCAGCTGTTTGCCAGCTACGTCGCGTCCGCCCAGGCCAAAAGCGATCGCGATCGCAATCGAAACCGCGCCCAATAGCAAACCAAACGCCAGGTTAACAATGTTAGGTGCAACGCCCATTTGCGATAGCGCCAAAGCACCGACAAACGCCAAAATCACCACTCTAGCCGCCTGAGCCAACATGCCCGAAGAGCCGCTGCTTTTAATCAAGCGATAGGCCAAGTTAGCGATATATAGGCCAATCGCGAAGATGACAACGCCCACTAGCACCTGCGCAGCGATGCCCATGACAGCGCCGACAATGGCCGTAAGCTGCTCTAGCTGCAGAATTTCAGTGGCCGTGACCAGCCCAAAGAGCACAATGCCCACTAGCGTAACGAGCCCGACAATCTCTGAAGGAGACTTTGCACTGCTCGATTCGGCGGGGGGCTGAATCATCGTGGAGCCCGACTGAAGCCCGGTTTGAACGCCCGTGCCGCCTACGTTGGGATCGTACGCCGATATAGGGGGCGTAGAAGGGTCGGCAGTTGGCGGCGCAATATCAGGCAGGCCCAAGATATCGAGCACGCTGTCAAATCCAGCGCTTTGAAGCAGGCTAGTGACTAGCTCAGAGACAAACTTACCGATGAAGTAAAACAGCGTCAGGACAACGCCGGCTGCCAATAGCAGCGGCACAAAGTTCAGAATTTGGTTGAGCATACTGATCGCAGGCACGGAGATTGCCTGGATATCTAGCTCGTTAAGCGCGGCTATAGCAAACGGAATCAGAATGAAAACATAGGCGATCGCGCCAGCTAATCCAGAGAGAGAAAGCCCTGTGCCGGGAGCCGTGCTGCTAGAGAGCCCTAACCGATGACCCAGATTATCAACGCCGGATGCCGATAGTAAATTGGTGACCAGGCCACGGACGATTTTGGCGAGAATCCAGCCTGCGGCAAAGACCAACAGCGCCGTCAGAATTTGGGGAATGGCCGATAAGAACTGGTTAAGCAGACCTTGAACGGGCAAAAGCAGGCCATTGAGCGCCAACGCGTTAAGAATCGGTGGCAAAAACAGCAGAAAAATGAACCAATACAGGGCGTTAGCCAGAGTTTCATGAATCTGTAGAGAGTTTTCTCTAGGATCAACGCCCGTATTTTCGGCAAGGCGATCATCTAAATGAAGTCCTTGCAGAGCCCGGTTCACGATGGTTTTAACGACGGTAGCCACGAGCCAAGCAACTGCGAGTAAAACGCCCGCGCTGAAGATGCGAGGAATATACTGAAGGACAGTGTCTAGCAGGTTGCTTAAGGGGCCAGAAACCACCGTTAGATTCAGCGCGTTGAGAAAGCCAATAAAGGCAAGTAGCGCAATAATCCAAAAGATAATATCGCTGACCCACTTGGCTATATTGACGTTGCTGGTGGATGAGCCACTGATTGCAGCGCCAATGCGTTCATCAATGGTGGTTCTTTTGAGCAGGCTCTTGATGGCCCAGGCGATGACATAGGCCAGAACAAGGCCGATGACGAGAAAAATAATTGCGCCTACTAAGGTAGGCAAAAAAGCTAAGAGTTCACCGAAAAAATCGCGCGTGCTAAAGGCTGGTGTCGTGACAGTTCGGGTGGTAGCTTGCGCCAGGACTGAGGGGAGGTCAAACCCGACTAAGCTACTGCCCGTTTCCGGGGGCGGCATTAGATGAAGCATATTTGGTAGGGGTAGTGAAGTTTCTAAGCGTAACTGGGATTTGGATATCGACTCGTCTCGGATTGAAAGGAGTTGATAAGTTAGCAATAGGGTACAGCTTTAATGCATTCTTCAACGAAAAATTCTTGGCATTATCGAATCTTCGTAACAAAGCCGTCTCCGTAGATGTACCATGCGACGGCCCCCGCCTTGCAGGTATATGCAATAGGCATGAGGAAAGAGCTGCAGGGAGGACGCTGATGTAACGCCTATCCCGCAGCTCTTCGCCCAGTTTATTGATGCAGTTTTTCAGCCGTAAGATAAAAGGCTATGCGATCGCTCCCCTCAATCTTCTGCCGATTCGCGGCCATCTTCAGCTAAATCTGCTGGATCGGTCTCTAAATCAACCGTTAGCTCGCCAACGGGTAGCGCGTTCTCTTCTAGTTCTTCTAGGGCAGTGACCACCTGAGCTTCGGCAAGAGAGTCGGCAACGGCCGCCAAAGTTTCTTCGTCTTCGCCTTCCTCTTCCAAGTGAGGGACGAGGGCAACGGCGGCGATCGCATCATCACTATCAAGCCTTTGTAGCTGTACGCCCGTGGCCATGCGCGACTGAATCGAAATAGCACCAACCGCCTGCCGCATGATGATACCCCGCTGGCTAACAATCATCAGCTCATCGTCGGCGCTGGCAATTCGCAGCGCCACTAGCTCGTCGTCATCCTTGCGAAACTTCATCGCGACCAAGCCCATGCCAGCCCTGTTTTGCAAACGAAAATTGGTAAAGGGCACGCGCTTACCAAGCCCACCCGCCGAAACGACTAAGACCCACGGCCCGTTGTCTATTTCACTGGCTGTCTCGCTGGTTAAAACTTCATCGCTCTCGTCAGATTCATTAGCGGCAGCTTCAATAGCAGCGACAATCTGCGAGGAGAGAATGTCCATGCTGATCAGGCGATCGCCCTCTCGCAGCGTCATTGCCCGCACGCCCTTAGTGGGCCTGCCCAAAGGCCGAAGCTGAGCGTGGTTGGTCTTAAAGTGAATGGTCATCCCGCGCTGGGAGCCAATCAGGATACTGTCTTCGGCGCGCGCTAGGCGTACCCACCGCAGTTCGTCGCCTTCTTCTAAAGAAATGGCGATCAGGCCGTTGGTGCGGATGCGGCTAAAGGCTGAGAGCGCCGTTTTTTTCACGAAGCCACCCTGAGTAAGCATCACCAAATACTCGTCATCGCTAAATTCGCTCACGCCAATCACAGAGGTGACCTTTTCTTCTTTGGGAATGGGCAGAAGCTGTACGAGCGGATAGCCCTTGGCCGTGCGTGAGCTTTCTGGGATTTGGTAGGCCCGCAGCGAATAGGACACGCCTCGGTCGGTGAAAAAGACCACGTGATCGTGTGAGCAGCAGGTGATGAAGTGCTCAATACCGTCGTCATCCTTCATGCGGGTGCCCGACTTGCCCCTAGTCGCCCGGTTTTGCGCCTCAAAGGTATCTACGAGCATTCGCTTGATATAGCCCTGCTCTGTGACCAAAATAGCGACCTGCTCATTGGCAATCAAAGAGATGTCAGAAAGGTCATTTTCATCAGCTTCTAAAACGGTGCGGCGCTGGTTGGCATGGGCATCGCGAATAGCCGTAATTTCTTCTTTTATGATGAAGAGGATGCGATCGCGATTCGCCAAAATATCTTCTAAGTCGGCAATCTTGGCGATTAAATCTGCGTGCTCCTGCTCAATCTTTTCAGCTTCTAAGGCAGTGAGGCGGCGCAGCTGCATCTGCAAAATAGCGTCGGCCTGCGTTTCTGATAGGCCATAAGACTCGACCAGTTCGCCCTTGGCACTTGCCGCATCAGCCGAGCTGCGAATCAGCGCAATCACCGCGTCCAGGTTTTCTAACGCAATTAGGTAGCCCTGCAACAGGTGGTCGCGCTCTTGAGCCTTGCGCAGATGATAGCGGGTACGACGGGTGATGGTTTCAACTCGAAAGTCGAGAAACACCTGAAGAAAATCGAGCAGCGTTAAGAGCTGAGGCTCGCCGTTCACCAAGCCCAACATGTTGACGCCAAAGTTGCTTTGCAGCGGCGTTTGCTTGTACAAGTTGTTCAGCACGACGCGAGGATAGGCATCCCGCTTGAGTTCAATCACAATGCGCATCCCATCTCTATCGCTCTCATCGCGCAGATCAGAAATACCTTCGAGCCTGCGCTCATTAACCATATCGGCGATTTTCTCAATCATCGCGGCCTTATTGGTTTGGTAAGGCAGCTCAGTGATGATGATGGTTTCTCGATCAGGGCGTCCCCTATTTGCCTGGGTTTCAATCGTAGCCACCCCGCGCATCGTGACAGAACCGCGCCCACTCGTGTAGGCTTCGCGAATGCCCCGAGTGCCCATAATTTGAGCGCCCGTCGGAAAGTCTGGCCCAGGAATGTACGCCATCAGCTCAATGCTGGTAAGTTCAGGATTGTCAATTAAGGCAATGGTGCCGTTAATCACTTCGCCCAGATTGTGCGGTGGAATGTTGGTAGCCATACCAACGGCAATCCCTGAAGATCCGTTAATCAGTAGCTGCGGAATTCTGGCAGGCAGTACGACAGGCTCCTGCTGAGAGCCGTCAAAGTTATCAGCAAAATCTACGGTTTCAGCTTCAATATCTTGCAGCAGGGCCACGCCCGTGAGCGACTGAAGCCGCGACTCGGTGTACCTCATAGCCGCTGGCGGATCGTTATCGATAGAGCCAAAGTTACCGTGACCGTTAATCAGCGGGTGACGCATTGAAAAGTCTTGGGCCATGCGCACCAGTGCGTCGTACACGGCGGTATCGCCATGCGGGTGGTATTTACCCAGCACTTCGCCCACCACACGAGCGCACTTGCGAAAAGGTCGATCAGCCGTGAGACCTAGCTCATGCATGGCATATAAAATGCGTCTGTGCACTGGCTTGAGCCCGTCTCTCGCATCTGGAAGGGCTCTCCCTACGATCACGCTCATCGCGTATTCGAGATAGGATCGAGACATCTCATTGCGCAAATCTGTGGGGACGATGCGCTCTTGAGGGCTACTCATGTAGAAGGCTCCAAAAAAATTTGAGAGAAAGAATTAGAAAAGGCGGCTAGCGATATTTGACCGAACGTTTGATATGTTTAAAGAATGGGCGTCGTTCGATAGCCTTTTAAGACAAGTTAAGACAGAAATATGAAGTAGGAAAGATAGCCTAAAAAAGCATGTCAAAAAGACCAAGCCTTTAGTAGCTTGCTTTTTTCTTGCCTTTGCTCCT
This sequence comes from Phormidesmis sp., assembly GCA_049646385.1. Classification (GTDB taxonomy): domain Bacteria; phylum Cyanobacteriota; class Cyanobacteriia; order Phormidesmidales; family Phormidesmidaceae; genus Phormidesmis. The sequence continues at coordinate 15,103 of JBARVS010000496.1, forward strand.
TATGGATGTTTTTAAGCATAAGTTTGCTTAATATTCTATCACAGATTAGCCCTTTTTTGCGGCCCTGCCAGTCAGTCAGCTTGCTCTGTTTTATTGCGCTATAACCCTTATGGAGTATAAGTTTCTCG
>JBARVS010000497.1:0-7225 GCA_049646385.1 Phormidesmis sp.
GCCAACGTCTCATGCGCCTCCTGCGAAATCGACCCGTAGCTCATCGCCCCCGTCTTAAAGCGGCTCATAATTGCTTCAACCGACTCTACCTCTTCAATCGGCACCGACTCTTGAGGCTGAAAATCTAACAGATCGCGCAGGCGGAAAAAGTTTTTGCCCTGCTCATTTACCAGCGCGGCATATTTTTTGTACAGCGCGTAGTCGCCTTCCCGCGTCGCTTTTTGCAATAGGTGAATGCTCTGTGGGCTGAGCAGATGGGCTTCGCCGTCTTTGCGCCACTGATATTCGCCGCCCGCTTCTAGGGTGGCAGCGTTGTTGGCACCAGCAGGCTGACGATCAGGAAAGGCATGGCGATGGCGCATAATGGCTTCTTCGGCCAGCACGTCTAACCCCACGCCCTGAATGCGCGAAGCCGTCCAGGTAAAGTATTTGTCGGTGACGGACTGATTGAGCCCGATGGCCTCAAAAATCTGCGCGCCCCGATAGCTTTGAATGGTGGAGATGCCAATTTTGGCCGCGATTTTAACCACACCCTTGGTCGCTGCTTTGATGTAATTTTTGCAGGCTTCTTTATATTCCACGCCGCGCAGCAGGTTTTCATCAATCATCTGCTGAAAGGTTTCAAAGGCCATGTAAGGGTTAATTGCGCCGCAGCCATAGCCCAGCAGCACGGCAAAGTGATGCACTTCGCGCGGTTCGCCCGACTCCAGCACAATGCCGACGCGGGTGCGGGTGCCGTTGCGAATAAGGTGGTGATGCAGCCCAGCGACGGCTAGCAGTGCAGGAATTGGGGCGCGGTTGTGAGCAATGTCACGGTCAGAGAGAATGAGGATTTCGTGGTTTTGAGCGATCGCCTCATCCGCCTTCATGCACAGCGCCTCCATTGCGCCCGCTAGCCCAGACTCTCCTTGGTCAGGATCAAATAAAATCGGCAGCACAGCCATCTTAAACTGCGGGTTGTGCTTAAGGTTTGCTAGCTCGCTATCGGTGATAAACGGCGTTTTGAGCTGAATTAGATGGCAGCTCTCGGGCGTGGGCTCTAGCAGGTTACATTCCGAGCCAATGGTGGTGATCGCAGAGGTGATAATGGCTTCACGGATAGAGTCAATCGGCGGGTTGGTAACCTGGGCAAAAAGCTGCTGAAAATAGTTGTAGAGCAGCTTAGGACGATTAGAAAGCACGGGCAAGGGCGTGTCGGTACCCATTGCGCCGATCGCTTCTACCGCGTCTTTACCCATTGGCGCAAGCAGCATCCGCAGCTCTTCAAAGGTGTAGCCAAAGGCAATCTGCCGCTTGGTAACAGCCTTAGCCTCTAGCGCTTTGGCCTCTAGCGCTTTGGCCTCTGGTAGCTGCTCTAGCGTCACCAAATGCTGATCGAGCCACTGCTGGTAAGGCTCTGCGCCTGCAATCTGCTGCTTAATCTCTGCATCGGGGATAATTCGCCCCGCCTGAGTATCGACCAAGAACATTTTACCGGGCTCAAGCCGTCCCTTTTGCACTACCTCTTCGGGTCGTACGGGTAGGACGCCTGCTTCAGAGGCCATAATCACCCGGTCGTCGGTGGTGACATAGTATCGGCCCGGACGCAGCCCGTTTCGATCTAGCACTGCGCCCATTTGTACGCCATCGGTAAAGGCAATCGAAGCGGGGCCATCCCAGGGCTCAATCAGACAAGAGTGATATTCGTAAAAGGCTTTTTTCTGAGCGTCCATGGTCTCATGGCCTGACCAGGGTTCGGGCACCATCATCATCAGCGCGTGGGGGAGCGATCGCCCGCTCAGCGTCAGTAGCTCTAAGGTATTGTCAAAAATCGTCGAGTCGCTGCCGTCAATATTAATCGCGGGCTGGGCTTTGTCCAAATCATCGCCAAACAGCTCGGAGGCAAACATCGACTGGCGGGCGGTCATCCAGTTGATGTTGCCGCGCAGGGTGTTGATTTCGCCGTTGTGGGCGATGTAGCGGTAGGGGTGCGATCGCTCCCAGCTTGGAAAGGTATTGGTGCTAAAGCGCGAATGCACCAGCGCTAAGGCACTCTCCATATCCGGATCGTTTAAGTCTAGGTAGTATTTCGCTACCTGCTCAGGCATCAGCATCCCCTTATACACAATCGTGCGGCAAGACATACTGGTGACATACCAAAAATTCTTTAGCCCAGCGCCTCGAATCTCCCGATGCGCCAGCTTGCGAACCACATACAGCTTACGCTCTAGGGTTGGCTCATCGGCATCGCTCAAGCGCCCTTTGCCGATAAAAGCCTGCTGCATAAAAGGTTCACTTGCCTGCGCAGTCGGCCCCAAAGAAGCATTATCGGTCGGTACATCTCGCCATCCCAGCACCGCTAGCCCGACCTTAGCCGTTACTGCCTCAAACTTCTTGCGACCCTCGGCTCTAACCGCCGCATCCGGGCTCGAATAAATCATTGCTACGCCATACTGCCCCGGCGCAGGTAGCTCAATGCCCTCAGCCGCCGCCACTTTAGCCATAAAACCATGAGGTATCTGGAGCAAAATACCTGCCCCATCGCCTGTATTGGGCTCAGCGCCAACCGCACCCCTGTGATCTAGGTTCAGCAAAATGGTCAGTCCCTGCTGCACAATGTCGTGGGAGGTTTTTCCTTTCATCTGCACTACAAAGCCTACGCCGCAGGCATCGTGCTCATGCTTTGGATCGTATAGACCCTGCTTAGCTGGCGCGTCTAATGCGTGATCGATAGAAGTGCGGCGGGCGGCGGAAGTCGGTTGATTAGAAGGAACCATCGCAGAAAACCGAGGGGAGTGAGGGGGCAATCTTTTGAAGACAAAAATTCCACAGCATGGGATGCGGTGGATTAAAGCGGGCTTTGAACGGCTATCGTTCTAGGGAGTGATCTAATAATCTAGGGGTCGATGACAACGTTGTGAGGAGCTGGTATCAAATAGGTTTTTATTGTCTCTCAAGAAAGAGAATTATGATACCTGGCTTAACAAAAACAGCAGATGCTGTAATGAATATAGCGGAAAGTGTTACGAAACATTACCTGAGTCATTAGTGACTATTTCGATGCTGTTTGGCGATCGCAATTTTTCATCAGTGCTGTCTAATACCGCTGTATTTTAAGCTACCTATTTTGCTTAAACTGCCAGAAATTTCTGAATCACATCGCTGCTGAGCTGGCTGGCCTCGCCGGAGGCAACAATACCGCCTTTTTGCATGGCGTAGTAGTAGTCGGCCTGCTGAGCAAAGTGCAGGTGCTGTTCAACGAGTAGTACCGAAACGCCTGTGGTCTCAACGATTTGGCGCACGGCGTTTTCAATGTCGAGGATGATGGAGGGCTGAATGCCTTCGGTGGGTTCGTCGAGCACGAGTAGCTGAGGACGACCCATGAGGGCGCGGGCGATCGCCAGCTGCTGCTGCTGTCCGCCGCTTAAGTCTCCACCCATGCGAGCATACATCTGCTTCAGCACCGGAAAGAGCTGCACGATGTCTTCAGGAATCTCTTTGGCGCTGCTGCGATTGGCATTGGCTTCTAACCCGATCAGCAGATTCTCTTTAACGGTGAGCCGGGGGATAACTTCTCGGCCCTGCGGCACGTAGCCGATGCCTAAGCGAGCGCGCTGATGGGTGCGCAGCGGCAGGAGCGACTGGCCCTGATAGTCTATGCGTCCGCTGCGGGGGGCGAGCAGTCCCATAATAGTTTTTAAAAGGGTGGTTTTGCCGACGCCATTACGACCAATTAGGCACACCATTTTGCCAGCAGGGATGGTCATGTCTACATCGCGCAAAATGTGGCTTTCGCCGTAGTACACGTTGAGGCCGGAGATTTTGAGCGTTGGCGCATTAGCAGGCGTTGGCAGGGTCGGCAGAGGACTAGTTTGAATCATGAGTTGTAGGGGTTAGGTGGCGTCTGGATCGCCTAAGTAGACTTTGATCACGCGGGGATCGCTTTGGATGTCGTCCATGGAGCCTTCGCACAGCACGCTGCCTTCATGCAGCACGGTGACCTGCTCTTGCGCAATCTGTCGAACAAATTCCATATCATGCTCAATCACAATCACGCCGTGGCTTTGGGCCAGCGATAGCAGCAGCTCGCCCGTGCGCTCGGTTTCCTCGTCGGTTAAGCCGGCAACGGGCTCATCGACCAGCAGCAAATCGGGCGACTGCGCCACCAGCATACCAATCTCTAACCACTGCTTTTCACCATGAGAGAGTAAGGCTGCTGGCACGTCTGATTTGGCGGTGAGGCCAATGGTTTGCAGCAGTCCGCTAACTGTTCTAGTTTCGGCTGCTGGCACTGGCTTAAACAATGTGTTCCACACTGTTTTGGTGCGCACACAAGAGAGTTCTAAATTCTCTCTAGGTGTAAGGTTGAGATATACCCGAGGGGTTTGAAATTTGCGGCCAATGCCAAGCCGGGCGATCGCATGTTCTGGCAGCGATTTAATATCTTTTCCTTTAAACAACGCCCGCCCTTCAGTCGGCTGCACCTTGCCCGTAATCACATCTAAAAAGGTGGTTTTCCCTGCACCGTTAGGGCCAATAATCACCCGCAGTTCCTGATTGCCCATCGCAAAATTAAGCCCGTTGATCGCTTTAAAGCCATCAAAGCTAACGGTGACATCTTCAATTTTTAGCAGGGGTGCGCTCGACTGATGAGTTATCGTTGCGCCATTGAGTACATCTGTCGCCATAGCAGTGCTTCTCTTTAACCGAGAGGTCAGAAATTATGATTTTGGACGCTGGGTTACAGCTGGATCGATGGATGGATGAGAGCTTTCTCCTGCTGGCTGAGAGTACATCTCCGCTTCTTGACGGATAGTCTCGTCAATTTCGAGCTGCGGATAGGTCGCGGTTGGCTTAGGCTTGCCAAAAATCTGTCGAATCTGATCGGCGGCTCGATATCGCAGCCAGCCGATCATGCCATCAGGCAGCACCGTTACTACAATTAAGAACAGCGCCCCCTGAAAAAACAGCCAAATATCAGGATATTTTTCGCTGAGCAAGGCCCGCCCCCAGTTCACCGCCAGCGCCCCGATAATTGCGCCTACTAACGTGCCGCGACCGCCGACCGCCACCCAAATCACCATCTCAATCGAAAAGGCAATGTCCATATACTGCGGTGACACAATTCCAGACTGCACGGTATAAAGCGCGCCCGCAACGCCTGCAATGCCTCCCGAAACCGCAAACACCAACACCTTGAAAGCGGTTGGATCGTAGCCGGAGAATCGCACCCGGTTTTCATCGTCGCGAATGGCTACCAGCATTCGGCCAAAGCGCCCGCTCGTGAGCCAGCGGCAGAGGCCATAGGTGAGCGCCAGCATAATCACAGTCGTGCAGTAGAAAACGAACTGCATGTGATCGCCCCCTACCGACTGACCAAACAGCGTCGCCGTGCTGGTCTTTAGCCCGTTGGTACCGTTAATTAACTGCTGCTGACCGTTGAAAAAGTTAAAGAATACGACCAGCGCAGCCTGGGTGAGAATAGAGAAATAGACGCCGCGAATTCGGTTGCGAAAGACCAGATAGCCCAGCGCTCCGGCAATAACCGCTGGAATAATCACAATCGCGAGCAGGGTAAACGGAAATGAATAAAATGGCTGCCAAATCCAGGGCAGCTCAGAGACGCCGTACAGCGAGAAAAAATCGGGAATGGCCTCGCCAATGCCCTGCAGCTGCAAATTCATCGCAAAAGCATAGCCGCCCAGGGCGAAAAAGATGCCGTGCCCCAGGCTGAGCAGGCCCGTGTAGCCCCAAATAAGATCGATGCCCAAGGCAACGATTGCCAGCGAGAGAAAGCGGCTGAGCAGCCCTAGCCGAAAGCCAGAAAGCACTAGCGGCAGGATGAAAATGAATATTAGGGCGATCGCACACACCAGCCCAATTTCCCACTTGCGCCGATCTGCCTTTGTCTTCGATTGCAATCCTGTCAAAACGCCTGCCATTTTTTATATCTCCGCTGAGCGGCCCTTAGGCGGAAACAGTCCCGCTGGGCGCACCTGTAAAAACGCAATAATCAAAACGAACACCATTACCTTGGCCATGCTCGTCGTCGCGAAAAAGTTAAAAAAGTCTGTCAGCGGCTGCAGGTTTTCATACGAACTCAGCAATAGCGGCAGCGTACCCGACCCTAATAAATAGGTAAGAATTCCAATCACCAGCGCTGCAATCACGCTGCCGACCAAGTTGCCCACGCCGCCCACGACCACCACCATAAAGGCGTCCACAATGTAGTTCACGCCCAGGTTTGGCCCAACCGATCCCAGCAGCGTCACGGCAAAACCCGCTACGCCTGCTAAGCCAGAGCCCAGCGCGAACGTCATCGCGTCTACTTGAGCCGTTGGAATGCCTAAGCAGGCGCTCATATCGCGGTTTTGCGTCACCGAGCGAATCCGCAGCCCCCAGGCCGACTTTTGCAAAAACCAGTACACTGCCGCCAAGCAAACCAGCGTCAGCACAATAATGAACAGCCGCGAGATTGGAAACTGTAGCGTATCGGTGAGTGACCAGCTTCCTTGTAACCACTGAGGGGCGGTGACATCGACGTTGCGAGTGCTAAACCAGGGTCGGGCGAGCTTGTCATTGTTGTTGAGACCGCTGCCCAGCGTCCAGGCGATCGCGCCCGAAATTAAAAACAGCACCGTACTCGCCAAATTCTGCCGAGGTGTACTCAGCCGCGCAAACCGAGCTAGCAGCCATCTACCGCCAAAAAACAAGGCGCAAAAAACCAGCAGGCCCACCACCATCGCCCCGCTTACGCTGCGCACAAACTGCCGCAAAATCAGGCTCACGCCCCAAGTTGCCAGCAGCGTTTCTAACGGGCGACCGTACAAAAAGCGAATCACGCCGCGCTCTAAGGCCAGTCCTACCAGCGCCGCCACTGCAAAAGCCAGCGGAATAGCCACCCAAATATAAGCGCCCTGCCAGCCCTCACCGAGCTGCTTAAAGCCGTTTTGCACCACATAGGTGGTGTAGGCTCCCAGCATCATTAGCTCGCCATGGGCCAAGTTAATCACGCCCATCAGTCCAAATACAATCGCCAATCCCAATGCCACAATCAGCAGCACCGTGCCAATGCTAAGCCCGTTAAATACCGTTGTTATCAGTCCATCTATCACGACAGTTTTTGCTCCTCTTTCAGCCAAGTTTCAGCCAAGAAACAGAATTGCAGCAGAGCGCTATGCAAAAATCTTTCAGCTTTTCCAAATAACTCCCTCAAAGTCTCACTTAACGTATCTTCAGTAATGTA
>JBARVS010000498.1:0-2629 GCA_049646385.1 Phormidesmis sp.
TCTCTCCAGCCACTTCATAAACCCACTTCAGATTGAGCAGCTCTGACAGGATACTCAACAATTCTTGGCCGTCCACAGGCTTAGCCAGAAAACAGTTCCCACCGCTATTCAAAGCAGCCTGCTGATCTGCCTGAGAGACTGAAGCTGAGGAGATAATTACCTGATGATGGTTCAAATCCTCATGGCTGCGGATCTGCTTCAAAAACTCGAACCCATCCATCACGGGCATCGCCAAGTCCGTAATCACCAGGTCTGGCGAGAGCGTATGCAGTTTTTCTAACCCCTGCTGACCGTCTTCCGCCTCAGCGATGATAAAGCCGAGCGGCTCCAGCATGTTCTGTAAAACGGCTCGGTTCTCCCAGCGGTCATCGACGACCAAAATAGTCCGGCGATCGCCCTCATACCCAACCACGCGGTCAAATTCACGCGCGCTGCCCTGGCTCACCCAATCTTGGGCTAGCGGCACATCGGCAACAAAGAAAAATTCGCTGCCCTCACCCAACTCACTGGTCACCTGAATTTGACTGCCCATGAGCTGCACAATCCGCTGGCTAATAGCGAGCCCCAGTCCGGTTCCCTCTGCCTGTTTTTTACGGTCTCCTACTTGCTCAAAAGCTTCGAATAGCTTGCTGAGATGAGCGGCTTCAATGCCAGCCCCAGTATCAATGACTTGAAAAAGCAAGCGAGCGTGCGCTTCAGTTTTTTCGAGAACGTCAATGCGTAGGGTGACAGCGCCCTGCTCGGTAAACTTAATCGCATTGCCGATTAAGTTAATTAATACCTGACGCAGGCGCTTTTCGTCAGCTTGGACACCCTCTGGCAACTGCGAGCTCGGCTGATAAGCAAAGTCAATTCCCTTTTGCTTAGCTTTGATTTCACACATTTCTACTACGCTACGTAGGAGTGCCGGAAGATGCAACGCGATGGGTAACAGGTCTAGCTTGCGGGCCTCAATTTTAGAAAGGTCAAGCACGTCGTTGATCAGGGTGAGGAGATGAGACCCACACTGATAAATTACGTTGACACCCTGATGTTCCTTCTCTGTCAGCGTTTTGGAGCGGGTTAGGATTTGGGCATATCCCAAAATGCCATTCAACGGTGTCCGTAGCTCGTGGCTCATATTGGCGAGAAATTCGCTCTTGGCTTGATTCGCTCCATCAGCGCGTTCCTTGGCAACGGCCAATTCTTGATTCGATTTGGCTAAATCGGCGGTGCGCGCTTTAACGCGCTGCTCTAGCGCTACATTGACTTGGGCCAGCGTTGCAAAGGAGGCTTTTAGCTGTCCGGCCATATCGTTGAAGGTCTGCGCCAATGTGCCAATCTCGTTGCCAGACTGAACGTTGATTTTGACATCAAAGTTGCCTGAGCAAAGCTCATTGGACGCTGTAGCTAACTGGCGTAGTGGCGCAACAACAACCCTTGAAAATAAAAACCACAGCCCTATCGACAGGCCAAATAGTAGAGATATGAAATAGAGAAAAGACTGCTGAATTTCAGCATAATTTTGCTTTTCTAAACGGGTCAAATCGTAGTGCAAGGCTAGTACACCGACCTGAGGAGAAAAGCTCAATCCGGCTTGAGCGCTTAGGCCGACCGGATAAAGCACCCATAGCTGCTGTTTATCAGCGGTAACAAAGGTTTGAGCCCTTTGCGTGTTTTTCACCGACTTAATCGATGGGAATAATTCACGCTCGACGACCGTTTCTAGCGATCGCTGCCGTAAGCTTAGCTGGGTGCTTTCATAGATTCGATCATCCTCATCAATGAGTAGCGCGAGTAACAAATTAGGGGAAGCGCCGAGCTGTTCAATAATTAGCCTCGTCCCTTCGCCATCTGACTGACGATATTGATATTCTAGAAGTCCAGAAGCCTGACTGGCTGTAAAAACAGCCTGCTGGCGAATTGAGTCTTCCCCGCGCGCCCGCTCAATCAAGAACTCCTGCCGGAAAACCAACGTTCCCAGCAGGCTCCCAAATCCTAGAATCACCAGAGGAATAGAATAGCGCAGTGGCCATGTTTTTGGACGTAGGAGCATTTCAAAAACTCAGCTAACGGATTCTAACGGACGCGGATCTAATAGCTGGATAGGATCGACGACTGTTTCTAAAATCTGGCTTTTCTTCAGAAACTCAGCCAGGTTTTTCATCCCCTCAATCGAGGCCGTGTCTGATTTATTAAGAATGACCAAATTTTCGCTCAAGCTTGGATACTCCAACTGAGATAAGCCCCGGACAACTTGCTCTGGCGTCATTGCTTCGCGTTCTGCAATTCGGGCAATGGCATCGTCTGGGTTCGTTTCAATGTACTTCAAGGCTTTAAACCAACCTTTCAGCAGGACTGCGAGCTGTTTTTCGTGAGTGCTCACTAATTCCTCTCGACCCACCAGGAGATCAACAATTTCTCCCGGCATTTGAGTACTGTCAAACAAAACTTTAGCGCCCTTAGCCTGTAGCTTGGCCAACACCGGATCGTAGGTAATCAAGGCGTCAATCTCCTGGTTTTGAAAAGCGGCCTCGTGCTGAGATGAATCTAGCGTCACCAGCGTCACGTTTTCTTCAGCGAGGTTGGCCGCTTCTAATGCTCGTGTTAGCACAAGTTTGCCGAGCGTAGCTGGCATAATACCAATACG
>JBARVS010000499.1:0-5761 GCA_049646385.1 Phormidesmis sp.
GTCAGCTATCAGTTTCCTCGAAAGGGTTCTACCTACGAAAAAGATATCAAGAAAATCTTCTCCCTATCGGCAATCGACGAGATAGCTGCGGCTGAAATTGAAGCGACTACCTACAACCATCTCGCGCTAAAGCTACTGTAGTGACCATTTCTTCTTACTCTGACTGCTGATGTAACATTGTTGCCTACTCACCCTCAGCTTCATCTACTTTTCCAAAGCGGCGATCGCGCGATTGAAATGCCTGCATTGCCTGATGAAACTCATCGGTATCAAAGTCGGGCCAAAGCGTGTCAGTGATGTAAAACTCGGCGTAGGCAAGCTGCCACAGCAGAAAGTTGCTGATGCGCATTTCGCCGCTGGTGCGGATCAGCAGATCGGGGTCGCTGATATTAGATGTGTACAAGTGTCGGCTAAATAGGGATTCGTCAATGTCTTCGGGCTGGAGGTTGCCTTGTTTTACTTGGGTGGCGATCGCCTGACAAGCCTGCAAAATTTCCTGCCTGCCGCCGTAGTTAGTCGCTACCGAAAAGCGAATGCCCGTATTGCCCTCGGTTTCTTTCACCGCCCGATCAATCTCACGTTGCAAGGTTTCAGGCAGCGCGGCTAAGTCACCAACGAACTGAATGCGCACGTCCTCTTCCATCATTTCTTTCAGCTCTTGGCGCAGCACCCGCTCAAATAGCGTCATCAAAAAATCGACTTCGTGCGTCGGCCTCCCCCAGTTTTCAGTCGAAAAAGCATAGGCCGTCAGCGCATTCACGCCCCAGTCACGACAGCAGCGCAGCAGTTTTTTGAGCGTATCTACGCCCTTGCGATGGCCCATTACCCTAGGCAGTCCTCGGCGCTTTGCCCAGCGACCGTTACCGTCCATAATCACCGCTATATGAGCCGGCATCCGCCCCGGTAGTAAATCCTCAGGCAGCGCCGCCGAAACAGACGAAGCCTGATGGGAAAGATTGGTGGAAAGACTGAAATTAGCGGTCATTTCTTTTCCTGAGAGGTAGGGCGGGAAAGCTTACGCTTTTTTAAAGCGCTTAAAAAGTTAATGCCCTTCACGCTGAGCCGTCGTCCTAAGCTACGAAGCTGAGGGGCCACTGTGTCGCCATCCGCCGAAGACGAAAACTTGTCGAGCAGCAGTTCTCTTAGTTTACTGCTGGTCAGGGGACGATTTAAAGCGCCTTGCTCGGCCACAGAGATAGATCCAGTCTCCTCAGAAACCACCACGCACAGGCAGTGCTCTACCCGCTCGGTAATGCCCATCGCCGCCCGGTGACGGGTGCCAAGCTGCCGAGAAGCATCCTTTTCAGAAATTGGCAAAATCACCCCTGCGGCTAATATGCGCGATCCTCGAATCAGCACCGCGCCGTCGTGCAGCAGCGTCGTGGTTTGAAAAATGGTTTGCAGCAGCTCTCGCGATAGCTCCGCGTTGAGGCGAACGCCCGGTACCGAAAAGTCGCTTTCCTCAATGGGCTCATCGGTTTCCAAAATCATCAGTGCGCCCGTGCGGTTTTGGCTGAGCCCTTTTACCGCTTCTACTAGCTCGTCAATCACGCTGTTGGCGGCCCCGACCTGATGTTCTGGCCCGGTAAAAAGCTGGCTAATTTCGCCTCGGCCAAGCTGTTCTAATAGCCGTCTAAATTCGGGCACCAGCATGATGGAGAGCGCCACAGAAGCCCCTAACAGCAGCTTATCCATTACAAAGTGAAGCAGCACTAAGCCCAGCACGCTGCTCAACAGCGTAGCCGCCATCAGAATCATTAGCCCCTGCACCATCCACATCGTGCGGCGATCGCCACGAATCACCAGCAGCACGATGTAGACCAGTGCAACCACCAAACTAATATCAATCAGGGTGCGATACCACGAGAGCAAGAGTTAGACCTGTTTCACCGTTTTTTCACATTTTTTCACCGCTTTATGATGCAGGCTTAAGCGAGTCAGGCAACCGATCCTGGCGCACCAGATCCTCGTAGGTTTCACGGCGCAAAATCAGGTCGGCTTGGCCCTGATTGACCAGCACAGCCGCCGGACGCGGCACCCGATTGTAGTTAGAAGCCATGCTGTAGTTATACGCGCCAGTCGCGGGTACAACCACTACTTCACCTGCGTTCAAAGGCGGCAGGCTAGCCGACTGAATCACCACATCGCCCGACTCGCAGTGCTTGCCCGCTAAAGTCACCGTTTGGCTCAGCGGCGCAGACATTTTACCAGCTGCCAGCACCCGATACACCGACTGGTAGGTAATCGGACGGGGATTATCCGACATGCCGCCGTCAACGGCAACGTAGGTGCGAATGTCCGGCACCGTTTTTTGGCTGCCGACGCTGTAGGCCGTTACGCAGGCAGAGCCAATCAGCGATCGCCCCGGTTCACACAGCAGCTTAGGCAAAGGTAAATCATTATCCCGGCAAGCCTTCGTCAAACTCTCGCACACCGTTTTCGCCCATTCATCAATACTAGGCGGATCGTCTGATTCAGTGTAGCGAATGCCTAAGCCGCCGCCAATATCAAGCTGATCAATCGGCAGGCCGTACTTATTGGACGTTTGGAACCAGCGCACCATCACTTTTGGCAAATCATGATGTGGCTGTAGCTCAAAAATCTGAGAGCCAATATGAGCATGTAGGCCCACGCAGTTCACGCCCTCGCCCTGCCGAGCAATAAAGTCAAAAACGTCTTCTAGCTGATCGGGATCAAAGCCAAATTTGCTGTCGATATGTCCGGTTTGAATGTATTCGTGAGTATGGCATTCAATCCCAGGCGTCAGGCGCAGCAAGATAGTCGCTTTTATCTCCCTGTCTTTGGCAAGCTGATTCAATAGTTTTAGCTCGTGCCAGTTGTCTACAACGATGTGCGCGTTGGCATCAAGCCCTAGCTGTAGCTCTTCTAAAGACTTATTATTACCGTGAAAATACAGGCTCGCAGCGCCTGCATCAACGGCTGTTTGCAGTTCACCGCCCGAAACCACGTCGATCGCGATGCCTTCTTGAGCGGCGATCGCACACACCGCCAAACAGTTCCAAGCCTTAGAAGCATACACAATCAGCGACTCACCCGGATAATACCGTTCAAAAGCCCGCTTATACTGGCGGCACGATTCCCTCAGCGTTTGCTCATCTAATATATAGAGCGGCGAGCCAAATTCTTTAACTAGGCTAACAACATCACAACCGCCAATCACCAGATGGTCGTCATCGTTCACAGCGGCCCCTAACGGTAGCAGCCGCTGGTTAGGAGAATCGCTAGAAAACTCATCGGCAAGATAGCGTAAGCTCGTAGAGAGCTGATCAGATTGCCCTGTGGAAGAATTTTCGGAGGATTCTTCAGAGGGGCGAGATGCGGCTGAGACAGTGGAGACCATAACGAGAGCTTAGAAATAGACTTAGATAGTCCAGTGTACAATCGGCGGCTAACATAAAAAGGCCAAAGTCGGCCAAATGTTTCAAAAGCCATTAGTCAACAAAACGCTCTTTTTTTGTCTTTTTTAGTTTGTTTGCCCCTGATAGAATCGGATATTCCAGCCGTTTTAGACCTTGACCAACGCTGTTTGGGCGGGCTTTGGACAGGCTCGGGCTATCAGCGAGAACTCGACAGCCCGCACAGTGACCTGCTGGTATTAGCGACGGTTTCGGGCATAGCCTCTGATATAGCAGCGCCTTCTCAAAATAGAGGGCACGTCAGCTTTACGCTGCTAGGCATGGGCTGTCTGTGGGCCATTTTAGAAGAAGCGCATATTACGACGCTAGCGATTGAGCCCGCCCATCAGGGCAACAAACTGGGCCAGCTCCTGCTCACAGAGCTTTTGCTGCGAGGGCACCAGCGAGGGCTGACGCGAGCGACCTTAGAAGTGCGAGCCTCTAATGATCGTGCTCTGAACCTTTATCAAAAGCTCGGCTTTAAGGAAGCAGGGCAGCGAAAGCGCTACTATTCAAACGGTGAGAACGCTCGGATCTTGTGGCGGAGCGGCCTGCAAAGCGAAGACTTTTGGCACCAGATCATGGCAGCGCGGCAGGCGGCGATCGCCTATCTATCCACCCACTATAAAACCGATTTTTTTGCTTAATAGTCATCTCTACAGTCACGTCTACCGTAGTTTGGCAGAGCAAACTTTAAGCTTTTTACAAAAATCTATGTTAGAGATCTCTGACATATGTTGCTCAAAAACTTTTTTCAATTTCAGTGTGCCGTGGGTGCTCTTTTATGCACTCAATCAATACCTGCCGCGTGAATGGCCAAAAAGCAAATTTCTTGTCACCTATTGGGGGTCTCTCCCTTCAGTCCCTTGCGAAAATTCTCTCTATATCCTTTGTGAGTAGTGAATACCGCCCGCCCTCTACAAAATTTCACTGTGTTAGAATCACAGCAACTCAGCCCGCAGCAAGGTGATGGAGTACCGCCATGTTTGAACGCTTTACAGAAAAGGCCATCAAGGTCATCATGCTCGCTCAAGAAGAAGCCCGCCGCTTAGGGCACAACTTCGTCGGCACCGAGCAAATTCTTTTAGGACTCATCGGTGAAGGCACCGGAGTCGCCGCTAAAGTATTGAAATCCATGGGTGTCAACTTAAAAGACGCTCGCATTGAAGTCGAAAAAATTATTGGACGTGGCTCCGGGTTCGTCGCCGTTGAAATTCCCTTTACGCCCCGAGCTAAGCGCGTACTTGAGCTATCGCTTGAGGAAGCCCGTCAGCTCGGCCACAACTATATCGGCACCGAGCACCTATTGCTAGGACTGATTCGCGAAGGCGAAGGCGTGGCCGCTCGTGTACTAGAAAACTTAGGCGTCGATCTTTCCAAGGTTCGCACTCAGGTGATTCGGATGCTGGGCGAAACGGCTGAAGTCTCCGGTGGCAGCGGTGGCCAAGGCCGCACCAAGACGCCTACGCTAGATGAGTTTGGCTCTAACCTCACTCAAATGGCAATCGATGGCAAGTTAGATCCGGTCGTAGGCCGTCAAAAAGAAATTGAGCGCGTTATTCAGATTTTAGGACGGCGAACTAAAAACAACCCCGTTTTGATTGGCGAGCCGGGAGTGGGTAAAACCGCTCTAGCAGAAGGACTCGCTCAGCGTATTGGCAACGGCGACATACCCGATATCTTAGAAGATAAGCGCGTGGTCACTTTGGACATTGGTTTGCTAGTAGCAGGCACCAAGTATCGCGGTGAGTTTGAAGAACGCCTGAAAAAAATCATGGATGAGATTCGCTCGGCTGCGAACGTCATTCTAGTGATTGATGAGGTGCATACCTTAATTGGCGCAGGCGCAGCAGAAGGTGCAATCGACGCGGCCAACATTCTCAAGCCAGCCCTAGCGCGCGGTGAGCTGCAGTGTATTGGTGCGACCACGCTAGATGAGTATCGCAAGCACATTGAGCGAGATGCCGCGCTAGAAAGACGCTTTCAGCCAGTGATGGTAGGTGAGCCTAGCGTCGAAGAAACGATTGAGATTTTACACGGGCTGCGCGATCGCTACGAACAGCATCACAAGCTCAAAATCTTAGACGAATCTTTAGAGGCTGCGGCTAAGCTTTCTGATCGTTATATTGCCGATCGCTTCTTACCTGATAAGGCGATTGACCTGATTGATGAAGCGGGTTCACGGGTGCGCCTATTGAACTCTCAGCTCCCACCAGCGGCCAAAGAGCTAGATAAGGAGCTGCGTCAGGTGCTTAAGGACAAAGACAATGCGGTTCGATCTCAGGACTTTGATAAGGCTGGGGAACTGCGCGATCGCGAGATGGAAATTAAGTCTGAAATTAGAG
>JBARVS010000500.1:0-15459 GCA_049646385.1 Phormidesmis sp.
TAAGATCTTGGTAAAGAACTTTGAGAGAACGCTGCCGAACGCCAAGGCTAAAATCGACCTTTGCTTCGTCAGGCTAATGGTCAAGCGGCTTGCAGCCGCTACTCAAGATGTCAAATAGGCTCTATAAGTTTGAAGCGCATTTTCTAGAATGTAAAGGTCTAACTCTGTTTGAAAACGTACTCCCCAAGTCTCGGCCACTTTAAAGAGATGAAACGGAGCCTTTCCAATCTTAGAATCGCGGGCTAATGCTTCCCATCCAAAAATTGTGACATTTTCCTCACGTCTATCGAAAAACAAAATTGGTTCAAAATAAACCTGAACATTATCTTGTAGTGTCTTACAAAAATTTTCAAATCTAGCTTCATATGCAGTATCACTAACATAGTGGTATTGATGTTTTAATGCATCATACATCCTATCTCTAAAATCTTCTTTCGTTTTTAACTGCCCAAAGCTTCCACTAAATTCATATAGACAACCAAGCAAAGTTCCAACTACGTCTTCTAATTCCTCTAGCTGGCCGGATGCCTTCAAAATCAAAATTAATGAATTTTCTTGCTCCCTCGGAATTGCAATTAAAGTAGCTTCTTCTGAAAAAACTAACCCCTTTTCCAGAAAAACTCTGCATGGCTTGTCCGAAGTAAAAACTTTTGCATAGTTCTGTCTCAAAAAAATATTCAATTTATACATATCGAATTTCTCTCCAGTTGACAAACTACTGAATCCGCTCGCGCCAAGAATACGATCTACGTCATGCTTATAAATGTAAACTAGCTCTGCATCGAACAAGTCTCTAATTGCATTGGAGATTCTAATTTCAGTGGGCATTTCAAAGTCAAGTTTTTCAATAAAATCATTTATGAATCCATCGTACTTACCTAAAATACTGGGCAGTGGCTGAAAGAGTTGGATTTCCGCTCCGAAGAGATGTTTTCGTCCTGAAAGGTTGTTTTCGTTCTTGCTAAAAACTGATGGTTTACTCATGGACGGAAGCAAAGATGGTAGTAATTCTTCTGGAGATCCAATAAGTTGCATAGCGATACATCCAAGTTTGTATGCAGATTCATAAGTTTCTCCTGCACCTAACGCATCATAAAAGCTCACAGCAAATTCAATCGCATCCTTATCCTTAATCTCTTGTTCCATGCCAACCACATGGCCAATGTATTGACCAATGGCTTCGGCTTAAGGTTTTGAATAACAAGCGTTAAGTATGACACATTCTACTTGATTGACAAAGGATTTAAAGAGGTTGGTCAGACCATCTAGAGTAATTAATTGTGCATTACCTTGATTGTCTTCTAAAGCAATACCTTCCACCTGTCCATGTCCACAAAAATGAATGATATTAGGCTTTAATTCCGTCATAGCTCTCATCAAATCCCTTGGACGCACCGCCCATCTTGCCTGAAGATCGAACTGGCTCCGATTGTCTGCTCTCTTCAGTGCTTCCCCTATCTCTCTTACTTCCTCAGCTAAACGAAGTTGTGTAGTATTTTTAGGGTTCGCAGCTAAGATCAAGATTGTTTTTTCAATTTTATTACCTTTTAATTTCAATAATATATTTACAATATCTAACTCAAGAAGAAAGCAAGTCTACGCATATTTTATTCTGAACGAGATGAAAATTAGGTTAGGTATATACAAGAGTAGATAGAGGAAAACTTTTCCCCTAATACTATACACGGCAGAAAGGAAAATATTTCCGCCTAATCGCTCTCTGGAATTGGGTAAGTATGGATTTGTCTGCCCAGTTCTCCAATTTCAAGATAATTAAGCGGACGGTTTCTGCCTAGATATAGATAATCGTCTATTGAAAAACTAAGCAATTTGATGTGATCTCACTATCACCTAGCGGTTTATTCTACTGATACCACTACTAACCCCAATAAACGGCTCACTCAGCAAACATCTCAGTCAACGTGTCAAGCGCCAATCTTTGCTCGCTTTGACTAATTTTACCTAGCTTTTTGACCAGTCGAGTTTTGTCTATGGTGCGGATTTGATCCAAAATAATTTGTCCATCCTCGTTCTGAAACTGACAAACCACACAAGTAGGATACGCCTTTCCTGCTGTAGTCATCGGAGCAATGATAACTGAAGAAATATGGCGGTTCATTTCATCGGGTGAAACGACAGCACAGGGTCGTGTTTTCTGAATTCCACTGCCTACGGCGGGGTCAAGACTCACTAGGAAAACATCGAATCGATTGACTACCATTCCCATTCCGTTTGATCCCAATCAGTAGCGTTGACTTCATCCAAAAGCACATCATCGTGCTGCTCGGACAAAGTGGCAAAGGCTTCATCCCATCTATCTCGCGAAAGCCAAATTCAAAGAATGTAATTACACCGTATCTACCAGTCAAAATACTGTCAAATAGGCTGGGGCTGCTTCACTTACTTAGCCGAACATGGGAAGCTATAGCAGTAAGTTAAGCCCGCTGTCGGGCGAGCCTTGTAACCAGTGGGAGCAGGATTTTTCCCGATGACCAGTGCTTTACCCCGTCTTCAGACCGTTAACGCTGCTAATAATGGCGTGCAAACTCGCCACAGCCCGCCCCCACTAGACCTCAAAGCGCTCAACCAAAAGTTTGACCAAGCTGAGGCGACTGAGCTGATTCAATGGGGATCTGACACCTTTGGCGAGGGGCTCGTGCTCACGACTAGCTTCGGCATTCAGTCGGCAGTTATGCTCGGGCTGGTCACTAGCGTTGTGCCTAATGTGCCCGTGATTTGGGTAGATACGGGCTATTTGCCGCCCGAAACCTATCGCTTTGCCCAGCAGCTAACAGAGCGGCTGTCGCTGAACTTGAAGGTGTATCAGTCGGCGGTGAGTCCGGCGCGAATGGAGGCGTTAGAAGGGCGTTTGTGGGAGCAGGGCACGGTAGAAGCCTTTAACCGCTATGACGCTATTCGTAAGGTGGAGCCGATGAGACGAGCCCTCAAAGAGTTAGGGGCGACGGCTTGGCTGACGGGCCTGCGGGCAAAGCAAACTGACCATCGTAAGACGCTGAGCCGAATTGAAATGCAGGAGAGCCGCTACAAGCTGCTGCCTATTTTGCACTGGACTTCTAAAGATATTTATGACTATCTAAAGGCGCATGATTTGCCCTATCATCCGCTGTGGGAAGAAGGCTATGTGAGCGTAGGCGATGCCCACTCTAGCAGGCCGCTCGTCGCGGATGATGCAGACGAGCGGGCAACTCGGTTCAATGGCCTTAAGCAGGAATGCGGCATCCATATTCCGCAAACGCCCGAAGAGGCAGAAAGCCTTAACTCTAGCTCGCTATAGATTAATAGGATGATGAAGCGTATGGAATTTGGGGGGGCGATCGCCCAAAACCACTTACTCAAAATCGCGGCTCAGTTTGCCAGCCAAGGCGAAGTCAAATCAGTCTCACCCTTGGGAAACGGCAACATCAACAGCACGTTTCTAGTCACGGTGAGGCCAGCGGCATCGCATCACTTGCAAAATAGTTTGGTAGCCAAACGGTTTGTGCTTCAGCGCATCAATAAACAGGTGTTTCGCCAGCCCGAGCGCGTCATTCAGAATATGGTTGTGCTATGCGAACATCTGCGCGCATCTACAGACTCGCTGCAAGCTGCATCAACGCGCCGCTGGGAAACGCCTCAGATTTTATCGACGCGGCAGGGCGAAAACTATTGGGTAGATGAGGCAGGCGAATATTGGCGGGCAATTAGCTTTGTTGAGGACGCTTGCGTTTGTGAAACCATTCAAGATTTGGCCCATGCGGAAGAAGTAGGCTGCGGGTTAGCTATGTTTCACAGCTTAGTGAACCAGCTACCTGTTGAAAAGCTATCTGATCCGCTGCCGGGATTTCACATTACGCCAGCATATTTAGCCCACTATGAACAGATACTTAATCGCTACAGCCCGTCATCAAACAATACTTTGACGAATGACCAGGCTGAGCAAACGCAATACTGTTTGAATTTTATCGAACAGCGTAAGGACTGGGCGCATGTGTTGGAAAAGGCCAAAGCAGTCGGAGATTTGCAGCTCAGGCCGATTCATGGCGATCCAAAGGTCAACAATATGATGAGGGGGGCCAGCGGCGAGGTAGTGAGCCTAATCGATTTAGATACGCTGAAGCCGGGACTGGTGCATTATGACATTGGCGATTGTTTGCGCTCAGGGTGCAATTCGCTAGGAGAAGAGACTGAGGACTGGCAAAATGTTGTGTTTGATGTGGCGATCGCCCGCGCCATGCTACAAGGATATTTATCCTTAGCCAAAGATTTTTTGACGGTGCAGGATTATGACTATTTATATGATGCTATTCGGCTGCTTGCCTTTGAGCTAGGGCTGAGATTTTTTACTGATTATTTGGCAGGCAACGTTTACTTTAAGGTGAAGCATTCAAAGCATAATTTAATGCGATCGCTCGTCCAGTTCAAGCTCGCTGAAAGCATTGAAGCGCAAGCTAATCAGCTTCAGGCTATGATCCAGGAGCTAAGAAGGCGCTAAAATGAATCCACCTATCACGTTCTCTCTTCAGCCCTTTAAGGAAACCGCTGAAGCAACAAACCTAGTGATTGTTGTCACCGTGGCTAGAAGGCAAGATACTTTATCGCTTTCCTACATATTAAAAGGAGATTTAGGAAAAGTTGCGATTCCTACTCGCCGCGAAACGCCCCAAAGAAAAGACCGCCTGTGGCAGCAAACCTGTTTTGAGTTCTTTATCGCAGCAGATACAAACCGAACTCATTCCACCCCTTATTGGGAGTTCAATCTATCTCCATCGCAAGACTGGAATGTATTTTCTCTTAGTGGATACCGACAGGGCCGACGGGAAGAAAAAGCTTTTTCGAGCCTGCCGATCTACACAGGGACTCTAACACATGCCATTTATCTAGAGGCTTCTGTCAATATTGGGCGGCTCATTGATGCGTCAAAACCTGTGCGGGTGGGCGTTAGCGCGGTTGTTGTGAGTGCGGATAAAGAAGAGAGCTTTTGGGCGATCGCTCACCCCACCTTTCAATCTACAGCAGCCGACTTCCACCATCCTGATAGCTTTGCCATTGAGCTAGCACCTTAAGGAACCTTACGTTTAAGCAAGGGCATAGATTTTGAGTGATTTTCTTATGCTAGGGTTGAAAAAGACTGCCTTATACCGACAAAGTAAGCTATCACCCTCACCTAAAAACAGCCGATGCCACCCCCCCATAACGGCCCTTACAAAGGTCAATCTACTGCTAAAACCATCTTCCTATTGGCCTCTGCGGTAGGCTGGCTGATTGTCGGTGCGTCGCTGATTTATCTGATGCCAGTAGCGGCCAACACCTTTCGTCCTTCTGAGCTGACGCACACCTGGCTAGAAACCTTAGCGCGCAGCGGCTACAATCCGATGCTGGCAGTCGTCGGTGGCGGCGCTGCGTTGGTGCTGACGGTAGCGGGTAATGCGCTGTGGTATCAAAAATTTGAAGGGAAGGCTTAGCTCAGTCATGAAGCGCTCAATGAAGACAATCGGGCTGCTAGGTGGAATGAGCTGGGAGTCTACGATTGAATATTATCGACTGCTGAATGAGACGGTTAGAGACGAGCTAGGCGGGCTGCACTCAGCGAAAATTTTGATGTATTCGGTTGATTTTGAAGAGCTGATGGCGCTAAAGCATCAGGATGACTGGGATAAAATTGGGCGGCTGCTGGCAGCGGCAGCTTTGAATTTGCAGGGTGCAGGTGCTGATTGCCTGTTGATTGCGACTAATACGATGCATAAGGTTGCCCCTGCGATCAATCAAGCTACTCACATCCCTTTGATTCACATTGCCGATGCCACCGCCGCCGAAGTCAAGCGTCAGGGCGTCAGCCGGATAGGGTTACTAGGCACACGCTTCACCATGGAAGAAGCCTTTTATAAAGACCGACTAATTCATCAGCATGGTTTAGCGGTGCTAGTGCCCAATAGTGAAGATCGCGATCTGGTTCACAACGTAATTTACGACGAGCTTTGCCTGGGCCAAATTCGGCCTGCTTCGCGCGATCGCTTTCGTCAAGTCATTCATAATCTAGTGCTGGCTGGCGCTGAAGCCGTCATTTTAGGCTGCACAGAAATTAGCCTGCTAGTAAAGCCAGAAGACAGCGCCATACCTTTGTTTGACACGACCGCCATTCACGCTCGCTCGGCAGTGCAGTGGGCGATCGCTCTTTGAGAACCTGCTGTTCTGGCTGTTCAAAAAATGCCCGTGCTTATACGGATATCTCCTGTCATCAATGCAACAGAGTTCTAGATTTCATCCAAACCGCCCCAAAAGACGGCCTGTAAAGCAGCAGAATGATTTAGTAGCGTTGGTATAACGAGAGAAACTTTTTTGTTGGCGAGCGAGTCTTTTGACTTTAGCAAGCCATTTTAATTCAGTCCATTTTTAGCGATCGCCTACAGCCAGCATGTGCCGCTTTGCTTAGCGGCCTACAGTCTCTATTCATCGCCAACAGAGCAGCGTATAGTAGCCAATCTTACAGACGCTTGTACAGCAGTAAACTTGACTGGTGAAAGCCGCCTACCTAAGCCACCCCTTGCAAATTCAAAAACAGGCCCAAACTATGCCTAAAGGTTCAGCCTTCAAACTAAGCCCGACGATAGATACAATGCCTATAATATAAGCTTAATATGCAACAATCCACGATTGACCTTTCAAGCATATCGCCCTGTATCAGGCTAATTGATGCGCGCACAGCAAACGCGCAGGGCGATGCATCAGCCAAAGTTCGGTCATCACGATGTGCTATCACCACTTAAGTAGTGCTCTGTTTTTGACATCATAAAAGAGTCATAAGCATCAGAGATTAAGCTGTGAATTACCTAACGGGTTAATCTTCAGCCTATGTTAATCTCAGCCTATTCTAAGCCAGGGCTCAGCTATCTTTAGTAGCTTGCTTCTTATGATAGCCAAAGAACGAGGGAAATGACATGCTGATACCTTTGTTTACTTAGTCGCTCCCAATCACTCCTATTTTTGTTCTTTCCACAGCATTGGCATTCATGCTAATATAAACTCATAATGATTCCGACTAAGGCATGAGCCGAATTATGATTGCCAATTAGCTGGCTCAATAAAGCTTTAAATAATTTTTCGGCGGAGGCCCCAAACATCATGGCTACTACATCTAAAGCCAATACCACCAATCAGAGCGCTGAAGCATCTGAATTAAAACGTGAAGAGAAAGCTAATTTGGACAAAGAGGCTAATACCGTAACCGTGACGACAGAAAAGAAGGCAGCTAGAACTAAAAAAACATCTAAGCGTAAAGCAAAGCCTTTATATACCACTGATGCCGTGAGAGCTTACCTGCATGAGATTGGCCGAGTGCCTCTGCTCAGCCATGAAGACGAGATTGTTTTAGGTAAACAGGTTCAGCAGCTAATGGCGCTGCTAGAAATTAAGTCAACGCTTGAGGCGGCGCTGCTAGCGAGTGAGGACGCTAACGATAGTGACGCTGAAGTGACCAGCGTAGAGATTTCTTCAAAGGACTGGGCTGAAGCGGCAGGCATGACAGAAGCTGAGCTTAATAACCATCTGCGTCGGGGCCAACGATCTAAGCGCAAGATGATTGAGGCAAATCTTCGCCTGGTGGTGGCGGTTGCTAAAAAGTATCAAAAGCGTAACTTAGAATTTCTAGATCTCATTCAGGAAGGCACTTTAGGGCTAGAGCGCGGTGTCGAAAAATTTGACCCGATGAAGGGCTATAAGTTTTCGACCTATGCCTACTGGTGGATTCGACAGGCGATTACGCGGGCGATCGCTCAGCAGGCCCGCACCATTCGTCTGCCTATTCACATCACCGAAAAGCTCAACAAAATCAAGCGAGTACAGCGCGAGCTGTCGCAGAAGCTAGGCCGTAGCCCTAACGCTGCCGAAATTGGTCAAGAGCTAGAGCTAGAGCCCAAGCAGGTACGCGAATATCTCTCGATTGCTCGCCAGCCTATCTCTTTAGACGTGCGCATTGGTGACAATCAGGACACTGAGCTACGAGACTTGCTAGAAGATGACGGCGCTTCTCCAGAAGACTACACCGTGCAGCAGTCTTTACGCCAGGACATTTTTAGGATGCTCTCAGAGCTAACGCCTCAGCAGCAGGAAGTGATTAATCTGCGCTTTGGCCTAGGTGATGGCGATCCTCTCTCTTTAGCGAAGGTAGGGCAGCGCATGGGCATCAGCCGCGAGCGCGTGCGTCAGCTAGAGCAACAGGCCCTGAAGCATCTGCGTCGTCGTAAGGCTAGCGTGAATGGCTACCTGGCCGCGAGCTAGGTCTGAAGCCTTAGGCTTACTGTATAAAAAATGCATGAGTAAGGAGGTAGTGACTAAAATCACTGTCTCCTTTTTTTGCTTCTTCTTCGGACTGAATAGGCTTTTTTAGAGAACAGTTTCGCGGGTGTCTAACAGGTCGTGAGCAAAGGGAAACGCGGCCTCGTGAGGAAAAGGTAAGGCGACTTCTAGCTGCCAGCTACCCCCATGAGCCGTGCTGCTTACCCTGCCTTGCGAAGCATGGATGCTAACGCCTGTGAGAAATTGCAGCTTTTCTAAAAAGGCTTTTCCAGCATCGCCAACGGCTAAGCTACAGGCGTAAAGTGAGAGAAAATTGTCAGACGATTTCACCCGAACGGCAGAGCCTTTGGTGAGGGGGCGATCGCCAAACCATGACTCGATTTGAGCGGCGTAGGTGGGCAAGCTATCGAGCGTCAGATTGCCGCTACTGAAGTGCAGACAGCCAGGAGAGCCGTGAGTAACAATATGCAGGCTTTTAAAGCTGTTAGAGCGATGGATGGCTTGAGTTATTTGCCCAATAGCATTCTGTTGGGGATCAAGCATTATCAGCTTTGCACCCCTGATCGCGCCAGCGGCCAGCGCATCACCGTGATCAACGCTAGCGTCAATTGCAATTAACATGCCGCTTCCAGGTTTTCGCCTAGCGGATCTTTTCGCAATCAGCTTTGTAGAAAGTAGCTTTTTAGAAAAGCGCTGGGCGGGCGTGAACGCAGGAGAGAAAGTAGTCAATGGATAAAAAGCTCAGCGACCTTTTAGACAGCTATTTTAATTCAACAGTATTTTTTAGCGCGGCACATCGGTGCTGCACTGTGCCCTATACCTATGCCGAAAAGGGTCTAAATACTGATGTGCTTTTTCACCTGTAGATCTCTTGAGCTGACTTGTTTCAACTAAGTGCTTTTTAACTGAGTGCTTTTCAACTAAGTGCTTTTTAACTGAGTGCTTTTTAACTGAGCTTCAGTTGAGCGGCAGCGGCTTTGAGCGGCGGCAATAGGCTCAACGACAGATGTAAATCGTTCAAATCGAGAAAATCAGGATTCTTTTCTCTTTTAGGGCCATGGTAGTCACTGCCGCCCGTCATGAGCAGGCCATAGGCTTGGCAGTAGTCTTCTAGCTTACGGATTTGGCTAGGGCTATGGGTAGGGTGGTATACCTCTATCCCCATTAGTCCGGCTTCTACCAGTTCGGGCAGGAGGGCAGCTACTGTGCCACCGCGAAAGATATAGGGGTGAGCCCACACGGGCACCGCGCCGCAGCTCAGCAAGAGTGATATTCCCTGCTGGGCGGTAAATTTTTCGTAAGGAACATAGGCGGGGCCGTCGTCTTTTAAGAATCGGTCGAAGGCTTCGTTGCTGGATTTTACATGACCAGCTTTTTTGAGGGCGCTGGCAACGTGGGGCCGTCCGGGGGCCATCGCGCCCGAGAGGTCTGGCAAATCTATCGGGTAGCCCAAGGCAGCGAGCTTATCGGCCATGCTGCGGGCTCGGCGCTTGCGGCCTTCTACGCGCTCTTGTAGGGGCGATCGCAGTTTCTCGGCATCAGGATAAAAGCCCAAAATATGCATAGAGCGGCCATTGTAAACGGTGCTTAGCTCTAGGCCAGGGACGATTTCTAGGCTTAAGGGAGCGGCAGTGGCGATCGCCTCATTCCATCCAGCCATGGTGTCATGATCGGTAATTGCCAGTGCTTTGACGCCTTTTTGCACGGCAAATTTTACTAGCTCGGCAGGCGTAAGGCTGCCGTCAGAGCAGGTAGTATGGCTATGAAGTTCGAGCATAAAAAAGGTGCGCTGCGCTTAAGCACAGAGCGTTTACTTTCTCTATTATGAACGTCAATCTTAAAACGCGCGGGGTGTTATCACAGTAAAATAGTTTTAGAAACACCCCGCATCATCCCCGCATTTTTATGACTTTTCCTGATCCCAACAGCAGCGCAGACCAAAGCCCAGAAGCCGTTAGCTTGGCGCTGAAGTCAGAAAATTTTGGCGATCGCATCAAAGCCATCAACCAGCTTCGCAACCTAGACCCTCGCACAGCTTTCACCCTAATACAGCCCCTGTGCGACGATCCCAACACCCGCGTTCGCTACGCTGCTGTCAGCCAAATTTCGACCCTGGGCGAACAAGATAAGCCCACTGCGCTCAGAGTGCTGACGGCCTCTCTAGGCGATCCCGAGCCCGACGTTCAAGCTGCTGCGGCTGATGCATTAGGTGCCCTTAAGCTCACCGATGCCCTAGACGATCTTAAAGAACTCTATGACATGACCCCCGAATGGCTCGTCAAAATGAGCATCGTCGCTTGCTTAGGTGAAATGGGCGACGCTCGTGCCTTTAGCCTTTTAGAGTCAGCTTTAACTGCCGATAACTCACTGGTTTCCGTCTCCGCTATCGGCGCACTAGGCGAGCTAGAAGATGATCGCGCTATTTCGCTACTGCTGCCCTATGCTAGCAGCGACGACTGGCAGGTTCGCCACCGAGTAGCTCAAGCGCTTAGCCATTTTCCAAATCACTCAGAGGTCGTCCAAGCGCTCCAAAAACTAGCCAACGACGAGTCCGCGCTGGTGGCTGAGACCGCACAAATGCATCAAACTGCTCCATAACCTACGACGCCGACCATCCTTTCAACAATTATTGACGATGTCTGGCCGATACTTTTACATCTAGCAAAGAACCGTAGCGTTAGAAATAAGGCATCTGTAATCTTACGGAACGCCTGCTAACTTGTCCGGACTCTTCAATTATTTGCCCGTAAAGTTGCGGTAATTGTCATGTGTTTAAAAGAACAAATTATTACTTAAGTACGGATTTGTGAACATTGAACGTCATTTTTGTACGTAATAATAGTCATTTATATTTAGATTAAGTCAATCAGTCTCTCTTACCGGAAAAACTGTTTTTGAGTCATTCGTTTTTGCTTGTGCTGTCTAGTCGAAGTCATCATATTCAGTCGGATGGGCCTCGTTGCTTCACCTTAAAAATACTCTGAAATCGCTGTTTCACAAAGCTTGTAAAGTTCTTAAAGAATCTCAAATTAGATTGCTTTGAAGCCTCGATGCAACTGCTGATGTTTAGATATGTGATAGCGATCAATGTTACTAGGGCCTTTCTTCCAAGCACAAGCTAAGGATTCACAGGAGACATTTTTTTCAGACATTGAGTAATCTGCTTATGATGTTCTGATAGACTGTAAATGTATCAAGATAGGTTTAATTAAAAATCTTTTCAAGCTCTGTATTTTTTAATACGTCTTTGTCCATTACCTTTATGCCAGACACTCTAGCCTACAGACTAATTTTTATGCGTTAGGTATGGGAGATTAGCGAGAGGGCCATTTAAACCCGTGAGCGATTTTTGTCGGCGATCAGCGGAATGGCCCCGTGAAAGTCTTTGAGAAAAGGACTTTGAAAAGATGAGTATATTGAGTGAGCTTTCTAGGAGAGTAGACAGCGTGAATTATGCTGCGCCTGAAGAAAAATCGTCTGAGGTAAAGTCGTCTGCTATCTCTTCTGAGAGCCCTTTTCGACAGAGCACCACGTGGAACAATAAATGGCAGAGCTTAAGCTTTACCTCCACGCTATATCTTCATCCTATTTTAGATACGCTGATAGCGCCTACGCCCGATCTTTTGCACGATGAGCTACGGCTAGGCTTGCAAGAAGCCCTGGTCAACGCAGCCAAGCACGGCAATCAGCTTGATCCTGCGAAGCTGGTGTCTGTGCGTCATGCTAAAGTCAATGGCTACTACTGGTGGATAGTGAGCGATCAGGGTAAGGGTTTTAAGCAGCCTGACTCTCATTGCTGCCCCTGTTCTGCTGGGCCGTCTGATAATTCGTCCGACAATCTATTGGTCAGCGAGGGCGGACGGGGGCTTTATATCTTGCATCAGGTATTTGATCAGGTGTGCTGGAGTGAAGACGGTAGAGAAGTGCATCTGGCAAAGCAGATTAGGCATCTGCCGACGATAGGGTTTGTTGCCACCCCTTTTTTCTTGCTTAAAGTCCTTGAGGCTTGGCGGCGCAGATGGCTGCTAGCCTCTGCGAACTAGCTAGACTTTTTTCCATGGCTTGGGCAGGGCGGTGCCTTGAGGGTTTTATCTAGCCAGCCAATGGCTTGAGTCAGTCTAGGAATTGCTTCTTCTGGTTTGTTTTTTAGCATGTAGACCAGGGCTGCGGCGGCTTGCTCTCGGGCGCGAACAGACCGATTAGCGCTGAGCCTGTGCCAATCCTGGGAAGAAATAGCGAGCTGTTGGGCAAGTGCCTGAGCTAGGGCTTCAGGGCTAAACGAAGCGAGTATTGACGGATCCAGCTCGGGTGCTGGTTCTCCTGTGGGGGTAGATAAGGGTGCAGGTAAAGAAGTGGGGCTTCCCAAGGGAGTAATCTCCTTTTACAGTAATGGCTATTCTGTACTCTACCGCTTATGAAACTACTCCGCCGACCGGGTCGACGATCTGACCAATCATCTGGTCAACTATTTGGCAAGCGATCGCCTCACTTGCCTAGCGATGATGAGCTTGCTGCCTGTGAGGGGGCGCTGAAGGAGACGGCTGACGATTTTTTGCTGCTGCGCGATCGCTTTTTTGCAATCCGCAGGGCTAAGGCCAAGTATGAGCAGGCGATCGCGGCTGATTTGAGTAAGCTCACTGCTGAGGAGTTAGCTCAAATGCAGGATCGCATTGAGGCGCTCAAGGTGACGCTAGAGAGCCATTTGCTTTCATGGCGTGAGGTGCAAGAACCGTTTTGGCAAATCGTTCGCTTTGGTGGGTTAGGGCTGGTAGTGGGCTGGTTTTTACATGCTTGGCTCGGATGATGGGTTGGGTTTCGTGTGTATCGGCATGTATGATTCGGCTGTTGGCTCACCTATTTGGCGGGTGGGCGTTTAGGATGGTGGGCATGAGGATTGAGAATGTCTTGATCCGATGAGTTTTGAGTTGCCCACCCTACTTTTTGATTCTGTGATGGCTTTTCAGCGTATAAAACATGTCCTTGCCGCCGGCCAGCCGGGTGATACGCTGACGATTAAAGGCTGGGTGAGGACAAAACGCGCCGCTAAAAAATTTACATTCATTGAAGTGAATGATGGTTCGGTGATGAGCAGTTTGCAGGTGATTGCAGGCGAAGATATATCTGATTATGCAGCCAGCATGGAGCGCATTAGCACGGGCGCATCGGTAGCTGTTAGCGGTACGTTAGCAGCGTCTCCGGGTAAGGGTCAGCGCGTGGAATTGCAGGCTAGCCAAGTAGAAGTCTTTGGTGAGTCAGACGGGGAAACCTATCCGCTGCAAAAGAAGCGCCACTCTTTTGAATTCTTAAGAGAAATCGGCCATTTGCGCAGCCGCACCAACACGCTCGGGGCCGTTTTTAGGGTGCGCAACGCCTGCGCCACTGCTATTCATCAGTTTTTTCAAGAGCAGGGCTTTTTATGGATGCATACGCCGATTCTTACGGCTAGCGACTGCGAAGGGGCGGGCGAAATGTTTACCGTTACCCGCTTTAACCTTGACAGTGTGCCAACTGATAAAAGCGGCAAAGCCGACTACAGCCGGGACTTTTTTGGCAAGCCCGCTTATCTTACGGTTAGCGGCCAGCTCGAAGCCGAAATTATGGCGATGGCCTTTAGCAATGTGTATACCTTTGGCCCTACTTTTCGCGCCGAGAATTCTAATACCTCGCGCCACCTTGCCGAGTTTTGGATGGTGGAGCCTGAGATGGCCTTTTGTGACTTAGAAGGCAATGCGGATTTGGCTGAAGCTTTTTTGAAGTACGTGTTTGCGTATGTTTTAGAGCATTGCGCTGAGGACATGGAATTTTTCAATCAGCGGATTGACAACACGGTGATGGAAACCGCTCGCAACATTATTGAGAGTGAATTTGCCCGGATTACCTATACCGAGGCGATCGCTCTTCTGGAAACCGCTATTAAAAAAGGCCAAAAAACCTTTGAATACCCTGTTTCATGGGGTATTGACATGCAGTCTGAGCATGAGCGCTACTTAGCCGAAGAACACTTCAAAAAGCCCGTCATCGTCACCGACTATCCCGTCGGCATCAAGTCCTTTTACATGCGCCTCAACGACGATGGTAAAACCGTTGCTGCTATGGACATTCTTGCCCCTGGCATTGGCGAAATTATCGGCGGCTCGCAGCGGGAAGAACGGCTAGACGTGCTAGAGCGCCGCATTGAAGCAGCCGGACTGCCTAGAGAAGACTACTGGTGGTACTTAGATCTACGTCGCTATGGCACCGTACCCCACGCGGGCTTTGGCCTTGGCTTCGAGCGCTTAGTGCAGTTCATCACTGGCATGACTAACATTCGTGATGTCATTCCCTTCCCCCGCACGCCCGATAACTTAGATTTTTGAGCATCTAGATCGCAAGTCGTAACAGGAACGACACAAACCCGCCATCTCACGACCAATAGCCCTTATTCTTGATCTCGTTAGTGATTTATATCGTGATATCACTCGGTCGCTTTCTCCTCGGCTGCGGGCCCGCCCATGTCTCCCCATATTCTCGTCATTTTTAACGGCAAAGGCGGCGTCGGCAAAACCACTACCGCTGTTAATCTCGCTGCCATTTTTGCGGAAAACCAGTCTGTATTGCTCGTTGACGCGGACACTCAAGCCTCTGCGAGCTGGTGGGTTAATCGAGGCGATCGCCCCCAAAACTTTGATATAAGCAAAGAAACCGATCCGACATTGCTTGGTAAACTAAAGAACATCACAGACTACGACATTATTGTTGTAGATACGCCGCCCGCACTCAGCTCAGAAGCCCTTGCAGCCGTCATCCCTATCGCCGACTACCTGCTGTTGCCTACGCCGCCCGCCCCGATGGATATTGCCGCCCTTGTACAGGCCGTCAGAACAACCATTGCTCCCTCTGGCGTGCCCCACCGCGTCCTGCTCACCAAAGTAGACTCGCGCAGCCTGAATGAGGCGCTAGAAGCTCAAAACATGCTCATGGCGCTAGAGATTCCGGCCTGCACCGCCTTTATAAAATCGTACAAAGCTCATGCAAGAGCCGCGTTAGAAGGGATTCCTATCACTCAGTGGAAAGGCAAAAACGCGGCAGAAGCCAGAGCTGACTACATCAGAGTTGCCGACGAAATTCAAACGGACTGGAAAGATTCATGACTAAAAAGAGTATTGCTGACTTGCTCAAAGAAGAGGT
>JBARVS010000501.1:0-1610 GCA_049646385.1 Phormidesmis sp.
GTGAGAGGGCAAAGTCTTTAAACGGTGCCCAGAGTGGATCGCTAGCAATATCATTTACAAAGACGGCTTCTCCTCTGTGAGCTGCCGTACCACAGGAACCAGCACACTCGCCTATAAGCAAGCCATCAATGCCTTTTACATAGTCTAGCGGCATGGTAGGCGCAGCCCCGCCCCCTAGCCGCTGGGTTTTCGGATCTAAGATCAGAACGGAACAGTAGGCATCAGGCAATTGCTTTTCTAACAGCAGACAAAGCAGATTAAAAACCTCTGTAGCGTCCGTTTCGGCAGCGACTTTTTCTAGGATGTGACTTTGAGTGCCGGTCAGTGCTTCTGAGCGATGTCGCTCTGTGGCACTTGCCAAGATATGACCGACCGTTTGTAAAAAGTGGATAGCTTCTAAGTCGAAGTCGTAAGCATCAAAAGCATGGACTTCAATACAACCTATCCAGCGCGTTTGTCCGGGGATTTGAGTAATCACTCCGCTGAGACTCTGCGGCGGAGAAGGAATGAACAAATTCTGTTGAGTCGATACCAGCGCCTGTTGTGCAGACTCGACTATCTCGCGGGTGGGTAGTGGAACCACCTGACTGACATCAAGATCTATGTCTCCCGCTATTTGCCGGAGCCGATAGCCATCGGATGTAACTTGCCAGATACGACAGAAGGGAACCTGGAGGGCTTCTTTAATTGTCGCTGCGGCATTTTGGTAAAGTGCAGCGATCTCCGTTTCTAGCAAAGCTCTTTGACTAAAGCGATTCAAGATTTCCTGAAGGCTGAGCGGTTGAGTCAATGATGGGGAATGCTCGCGCTCTAATTTCTGTAAACGGCCAGCGGGTTCAAGTACTGATTGACGGGTCTGCATATCCTTATCCTAAACATGATTGACAACAGCGAAAAACTGAGAGAAGCTGGCCTAGCCCAAATCTTAGTCAGCGAGCAGCCGTAGCTTACTATTCGATACAGACTTAGCTCCTCAAGAGAATTAGGCAGCAAATTATCCTTAAAAAGCGGATTTCTTTATTCGATGCGCTGTATGGCTCAGCAGTGTGCCTAAATTCTGTCGATAGAAGGCTGTAGCTTTATAAAGCTGCGACTTATGGTGCCCTTTAGTTCGCTCTCAAAAATGGAAACACGCGATATTTGCATAATCTTTACGTAACTTAGAGAAATTATCTATACGCGGATATTGCTCGTACACTGACCTCCGTGATGAGCGGTTAGCGTCTAGTCTTCTCCTAAGCTGAAGGATAGGAGACATTAAAAACAATCTCGCACGAATAACAGCGCGAAATTACAGTTATTTATGCCAGGAGCCTTCTAATAACCTAATTGCCGTCGTCGGCCAATCTAACGGAGAAGCTGCTGTAGAATTCTGGTATGTTGCCATCGAAGTTAAGCTGAGTAGTTATCCAGTTTTGGTGACCGAGCAGCAGCCCTAAGAAGAGCGCCCCCGGCGAGAGCCGTGTGCTGTGTTGCAGGAGCCAGAAGTCGGCCTCCCCACCGTTCTGTCGAAGCGCCACCTTAATGTTCTCAATCCATTCGTGTGGTTTCTCCACATGGGAGACGGCCAAGGCATCTTCCAAGGATTGAACAGCCGCTTCGACGACCTG
>JBARVS010000502.1:0-2717 GCA_049646385.1 Phormidesmis sp.
TACATTAACAGTTGTCTCAGAGACGACGACTAATGTGTCGTGGTTAAAGTCAGTTATCGTAAACAAATTGGAATCGTTACTCGCGGGCGATTTGAAGTCAAAGTCGTCAATAGTGATCTCTACACCATCTTGCTCACACATAAAGTCAGATGAATACTCAGGCTCTACATCGAAGTCCTCAAGTCTCTGGGCTAAAGCGTCCGTGATGAGATCTCGCAGGCCACTTAATTGATCATTCTCGTACTGCTGTAAAAGATAGACATAAATCTCGCGCATAGAACTAGAGTCTATAGGCTCCGGCAACTGAGATGAGTTTGCTAGCGTCAAAACAGTAAACTCCTTGGTTAGCAGTACTGGCGGAAAGGGTGCAGGTGCAACATAGCTATCTTTTATTGAGGTATCTAATGTAGACTCATCAACTAGCTTGCCTTTATCGAAGGTTAATGTCTCCAAAGGTGGAAACGTAACCTGCATAGTAGAAACATCAAGCTTCTGCACCTGCTCAATATCGTCCACCAGCGCCGCATACTCACCACCCAATCGTCGCAGTGCCTGCTTTGTCACCCGAGCAAATTCAGCAAACTCCTCGCCTTCGGCATCTAGCTCATCACCCAACCGCAACAACGCTGTAAAGTTGCGACTAGAGCGATTTAGCCGCGCACAGATATAAACCGAAATCTCATTAAGCACTCTCTCCGCCGATGGAATCTCAACGATGTCAGTCAAGATATCGCGCACACCCGGCACAAAATCGTAGCGCCGCCGCGTTGCAAAAAAGCTGCCGCCCGTCTCCGGCTCTAAATCAGTCTCAGCGTCGTTATCTTTAACTCGCTCTACCAAACCACTCAAAAACACTTCAGCCACGTGCAGCGGCGTAGAATCCGGCAGCAGCTTAGTCTGAATGATATACACCAAAGACAAATCCACAGGCACCAGCGTCATTAAAGCGGCCAGTTCCCTAGCCGTATCCGAAGCGGTCTTGCTAAAGCGGCTCACTAACTGTGCCGCCGCAGCCGCAACATCTTCGCTGGAAGCAGGCGTCACCTCAGCCGATTCAGCAGCCGATGAAGCCATGACAGATTCTAAGGCTTCCACCTGCGCCTGCCAGTCAGACTCAAACCAAACCCCTGCTGCCGAAGCATCGCCAAAACCTGCAAGCAATCTGGCCCACTGAGCCATCGAAGCAGGCTCCACCATGATTATGGGTAGTTTTAGCCCCGGATCAGCAGGCGTATCCTCGGATAGAGCAGGCGACAATAGCTGAGCATTCGGCACACCTGGAGACCGCGCAAAAAATGGAACGCGATCGCCCTCTGCTAATGCCGTCCGATGCCACAGACGTGCAGGCAGCATCTGCACAATCGCCACTGGCCCATGCTTTGCCCATAGAGCTAAATAGTTCTCTTGCAGCACGCCCTGCTGCCAAGCGGGAGAAATGCAGTCGCTAATGAAAAAGATTAAGCGCCGCCCAGATGACTCTAGTAACTCTTTAGGACTTCGAGAGCGAGGCGTAACCCCTCCTTGCGGGCGCTGCGCAAGGAGGTGAAGGTCATTAGCAGCAGTCGTCTGTAAATACCAAGTCGTGACGGTGCGAAAGGCACCCTGACGCTCTAACACCTGACGAAAATCTCGGATGACTTCTCGCCACAAAAAACTAGAAGCCGAATCTTCAATCACCAGCGCTAGTTCTAGCCAGCGCTCCCGCTCTGGGCGCATCACAGGAATACAAAACTGCTGTTGAGCCGTCAGCTCTGCGGTTGCAGATTCATCTAGCACTTGCCTCGTATAAGAATCCACTTTACGCATCAGCGGTCTTAGCGATCGCCCAATCTCCAATCTATTACGCAGCGCTGGAGCAGTCGGTGTTTGAAACGGAATACCGCGTCGTGGCTTTGAAGCCGCTGCTTTTTCAGGGCGGCTAGGCTGCGGCATCGAAAGCGAGAGCGTCGGAGACATCTCCGGCAGTGGCGCAGGGGCACTGTCATCTATTTCTATCCGCACCGAGTCGCGTCCTTCCTGTGGCGCACCATTAAAATCGTCATTGGATGCAGGCGGATCTATGTAGTTCGCTAGCCACAGCAGATCGGCTACGTTTTCACCATCCCAGTCTACGCCTGCGCTTTGCAGTCGGGCGATTAGCACAGCTAACCCCGCAGCCTCTGGTATAGCGTTCGCAGATGGCTGCATCATCAAGCCCCTGGCCCCGACAGCGGTTTCAAAATTTTATCTAGCAAATCAGGCTGATCGAGGGGTTGGCCTGCTTGCAATAACAAATAAATAGCGTTTAGAAGCTGATCGGTTGCTAAAGCTTCGCGCGATCGCTTATCTACAAACGCCTTGATAATTGGCTGCGCCTTCGTCAGCACGTCTGGATCTAAAGCGGTCAAATGGCTCTTCACAATTTCAGCTAGCTCCTCCGGCGTTGGCGGATCCATCTCTAAACGGATACAGCGTCGCAAAAACGGGGGTGGAAAATCACGCTCCCCATTGCTGGTCAAAATCACAAACGGAAAAGTGTTGCACTGCACCTGTCCATTGGGGATGGTTGCGATCGCCTCACCTTGCCATTCAAGTTGCTGTCTCGTCTGGCCCACTTCTAATTCTTCTGTTATGTCTTCTACGGGCTTATCCGTTTGTGTATAGGCCGTACTCACCTCTATATCAGAGCACGAAGCCTTAATCCGCTCTAACTCATCAATCCGAAAGCGCCCTTCTTC
>JBARVS010000503.1:0-16181 GCA_049646385.1 Phormidesmis sp.
AGAGTGCGATCGCAACCCCTCCGACCGGGCACAGTCGGCGTGAGCGGCTGTGGCCGTGGTAGCAAGGCTTTGAGCGGTTGCGGTTGGGTGACGGCTGGCAGATGGGCAAACAGCAGAAAACCGCCTGCTACCGAACAGGCAGTGCCCGCCGCCGCCGCTATTCTCAGCCAGTGCTCAAACCACGCCCCTAAATCAGACGGCGGCGGCTCTTTTGGGTTTTGCAAGTGAGCAATACAGACCATTAGCCCTGTATATATGCGATCGCGCCTCTAAAATGGTACGTAAGTTCTCTGATAGGCTCCGCTATGCTTGAAAACCTGAAAACGTACGACCGTCAGCCGAGCGATACAGAGCGAAGCTGGCAGGCTTTCGGTGACTACCTTCTATTGAATAAGCCGCGTACCCTGAAATCGCTTCATGGGCACTACGGAGGGGGCACAGGGACGCAAAACCCGCCTACAAAAAGTTTGAAGACGCTACGAAATTGGTGCGATCGCTACAAGTGGAGAGATCGGGCAGTTGCTTTCGACGCCGATCAGGGCGCTTTGAAGATTCAGGAGAGAGCAAGGGCGCAACGCCAAGAAGAGATCGCCGAAATAGAACGCTACTCTCGAATTCATCGTGATTCAGGGGTAGCCGGAATGCAGTTGGTGATGAAGCTTAAAAACGAGATGACTAAATTTCTGAGCAACCAAAAATCTTTTTTGATAGACGATCTTAATGGCTTGACCAAGGTTGCTCGTATTGCCACCACCCTAGAGCCGCCTAGCTCTGAGTCATGGGCTAAGGCCGCAGGCATTAACGAAATTATGGGGGCATGGATGGAGCATCAAAAAACGGAAGATTAAGCAAATCAGACGTACTTAATCCAGCTTGCAGACTTAGCTTTCATCACCCTTTCTAGGCTGTACCTAAGGCCATCGTTTAAATGCTCATGACCTGGCGCTGGCGCTGGCAGCACGTCCCCTGAATATCGATCAACCTTGTAACTCCACATCAAACACTCGTTAGCGTAGGCTTTGCACCGAGGATGCACCACAATGCGATCAAAGCTGCGTAGATGTGCAATGCCGTCCTCAATTGAGCCTTTTCCTTTTGCGCAGGCCGTAATTCTAGGAATGCCGTGCCGCTTCAGATAGCTGATGCTCTCAGGCCGCGCATTGTCGGCGTAGATGATGTAGCGATCGCATCCTGGTATATCTTTCATCCACCGTTCAGCGGTATCGTCAATCTCAAGGTGGTGCGCATAGCTTTCGCGGTGGATCATCAAATTGTTGCCGTCTATCCATGCTTCGATTAGAGCGGTTGGGTCATTCGCGAAGCCGAAGTCGGCGCCAAGGTAAGGCCCGTCCCAGTCCCGCTGCGGGTCGAAGTCTTCTATGCACCATTTTCCATGCAAAATCTGTGCATCCGACTTACCCCATAGCGCCCCTTCCCATATGTGGGCGTATGCCTCAGGGTCGCGGCGCATCATGTCAAGGCGCTCATCATTCAGCACATCGGGAAAGTACGGGTTATCGTTCCAGTTCACTTTCTGGATGTCAGCGCCACGCATCGGGTCAACAACGAACTGCTGGTATATGACATCGGTCTCATGCTTTGGGTTAAAGCTCAGCCAAATTTCAGATCCTGGATCTCGAACGGTAGGCTTTGCAATTTCCCAGCTTTCTGCCGATGTAGACTGAGCTTCCTCAATCCACATATGCGTAATACCCGGTATCGACTTCAGGTTTTCTACGTTGTGCCGCAGTCCCTTGAACAGGAATTCAGTGCCGTTAGTGCCGTGGATGCGATCGCGCTGAATTTCGTAGTAGCTACTTAGCCCTAGCTCATAGATCCGCTGCTTGAGCAGTGAGTGAACAGAATCGCGAATGGAAATCATAAACTCACGGGCGCAGACTACGCGGCAAGTTCGTAAAAGGCCGGTTGCTAAGAGGGCATCTGCAAGTGATGTGCTCTTGGAGCTTCCGCGCCCGCCCCACCTGGCTTTATAGCGATTTGGCTCCATCAACGACTGAAAGGGATCGGGCATTTGGGCCACAATACGCGCCGCTAGTCCCAAGAGATCGCTCTCGTCAACCGTGGGCCGGTTGCTAAAGTCTTTTATTTCTGCCGTGAGCGATCGCGATCGCTTGGCTAAGAACGCCGAAGTAGTCTTCTGTGCCATGTAGAAAAGCCCGTCTTCTCACCCGATTTTACTGTTTTGGCGCGATCGCGCTCCATAGCACCCAATACGGCGGCTAGCCCTATTGAGCTTCACTGCTGCTTTTGGGGCGTCAGCTCCAAGCTGAACTGTCGTAATAGCTATCTGATAGCGGATCAGGCACCGATGGTACAGAATTCGCTCCCAATAAAGCCATCTGGTTTATCTCATTTGGTAGCTCATCGGCACCCATTCGCGCCCCGTCACCCACATTAGATAAGCCAGAAGCTATCAAATCTGCATGACGCCGCTTTATTTCAGCGATCGCCTTTCCGACTTCACCCCCCATCTTTTCCGATACCCAGGCCAAAGCCTTAGAAACAATCTGATTTTTGGCCGCCGCGTCGATGCTGTGACGCGATTGCGCCCTGATATTCTTCAGCTCAGCCCTAAACAGCTTCAGCCCGTCCTCACCGCCCTCTTTCAAGTCCGCAAGCGCTGCCGCTGCATCTGCTGCGACTGCGAGCCGATATACGTTCAGTCTGTCGCCGCTACCCTCCCGCTTTCCCTTCTTAGGCGCATAGCCCATCAGTTCGAGCGCCTTATTAAATAGCGCTGCCGGGGCCATTTGCTCAGAGAACTTAGCGCCCCGCGCCAACCCGATCCGCTTCGTATTGGCCGCGATTTGCTTAGCATGGGCAATTAGGTAAAGCCCCGCCGATACGACTAGCGGATCTTGATTTGTCCATTTTTTTGCTTTGCCGCTGAGAATCTCAGTGATGCCAGGGCACCTTGAAATAATGCTAGCCAGCTCGATATCGCGGGCGGATGCTGGTAGCTCTGGCAGGTGCCAATGCACTTCACTCTCTGGATCGGGTTTGCCTGCTAGAAATTTGAGCGCCTTCATCCGCTCAATTTGCTGCCAGCATTCTTTATCGCTGACTGCAATTTGTAGAAGCTGCGATCGCACTACTGACCGAACGCCGGGATTTTCCGCGCTCTTATCCGCCGCCCATGCTGTGAAGAACTCTTCACTCTGCTTTGAGAGGTAATCTTTGCCGAGCAGCTTTTCGAGCAGATGCTTAGCCGCCCGCGCCGCCTGGAACGGGTTCGTAATTTCTTCGATGTCGCCTTCAGACTCGCGTGTCTGTGTCTTTTTGAGCGTCCGGCCCTGCTGTTCGATTAGGCCGATTCTAATTTTGTCGCAGAGTTCTTTCAGCGTTTCTAATTCTTCCGCCGCTTCTTCGTCGGGTTTGTCTGCCGGGGCAATCTGCCAGCCGTAACGCTGCCATTGCTCATGTAGCAGCTCTTTTTTATAGATAATCTCAAATGCTCGCAGTGCCAAAAAATGAGGGAGGTTTGGCCGCATCGCCGCAAACTTATCTGCATCCTGCTTCATTGGCTTCAGCGCTTTCTCAGCACCTAACGCCTTCGCCAAAGCCGCCGCCGCGCCGATAGGTGCATTGGCTTCGTCTTCTAATTCATCAGCCCAATATTGCCAGTCCAAAGCATCGGGGTAGGCTTCGAGTGTGGGCGCTCCCATCTGGCTAAAGTAAACGTGGCGTTCAACCATTGCGCCATCGCGACCAATCGCCGACCGTACCCGCTCGCCACGCTGCGAGATGCTTTGAGCGCCTTCGTGAGGTGTTGCGTACTCGAATTGGATATCAAAGTGTGGGCTTTCAATACTCACACCTGAGTTGATGACAGGCGTATAGATAAACCAATCTGGCTTCGTCAAATTCAAGAAAGCATCCGGGTCATCTAGAAACTGCGATCGCTGATTTTGCAATGTCGCCGCGCCGTCGATAACAATACCGTTCTTCTCGGGAAAGAGCGCTCTTAGAACCCGGTCGATAGCACGGCCCTTGCCCTGGCTACCTGTCGGAATAGCGATTTTCCAGCCCTCGCGCACGGCCTCAATCACTTCTCGCAGCCAGTGATGGAAATTACCGTACTCAGTGACGTTCATTAACGTTTCTGGTCTAGAGCGCCGCTGTAGCTGTGTCTCGTCAGGCGTAAACCCGCCGATAGTTTGAGCGGCTGCAAGTGTTCGCCCGCTCATTGCCGCCGTTGCGATCGCGACTACCTTCGTAGAGGCCATCAGTTTTCTAAATGCAGCTAAACTTTGCGGCCCTGCGTTTCCTAGCTCTGCCGATTCGATACGGTGTAGAACTTCGTTGGCTTCGTCGATTAGGAGTGCGTCAAAATTCTGCCCTTTGAATTTATAGGTAGATTCAGGGCAACTCACCACGATAGCCGCGCTGTAGACGTTCGAGTCTAAGTGAGTCGCCGCGATACCTTCGCCTGCTCGTTTGTTGAGGCGTTCTTTGAACTCTCTGGCAAGCCCGCGAGTTGGCACGATGATTAGAACCCGCCCGCCTTCTGTCGCCGTCCGTAGCGCCAACGGAATTAGAGCATTATTCGATTTGCCAGTGCCCTGGCTACAGTCGTAAGCGAGAAGCGATCGCCCCTCTGCCGATGGCATCATCTCACTAGCAAACCCGCTTACCAGCTCACCGCGAGTCTCATAGTTGAGCTGCTGCTTCAGTGGCTGATAAAACAGCTCGCGAGCAACTTCTTTATAGTTCTCGCTCTCCATATCAATATCTGCTTTGATGCCGAGCATTTTGGCTATTGAAGCGTAGGCTCTGCGATCGCGCTCAATTTTCTGCTGCCTAGCCCACTCAGCCGCGCTCATTTCAGCTTTTTGCTGTGGCTGATGCCCTGGCTGAGCCGATGCGTTTTTAGGCAACAGCGCACTTATGCGTTGAGGCACTGGCTGCGATTCATTCTTCAGGGTGAACTCATCCCAGCTAATTAACTGCGCCTGCTCGAACTGCTCGCGGGAAATCTCATCAATATCGCCGCCCGCTTTGGCCGACTGGCCCCACCAACGAACGCTGAAGGAATAGCCCAGCTTTTCAACCAACTCAGCGAGCAACCTGTACTGATGCATTACCTGCTGATTCGCGATCGCGCCGCCGTCAGGACATAGCACCAGCTCAGTCGGGTTAAGTGCATTAACCCACTGCTCAAACTGTTGTGGGCTGCTCGCAAAATTGCCGCCCGCCGCGCCGATGAATTGGGCGTTGTGAATCTCAGCCGCTACCACTGGCTTAAGCAATCCCTCGCACAAATTAACCGCGCTGCCGTCGCCGGCCGCGTAGGTAATCGGTAGCTCACCATTCTGAAGGTTTGCCGATCTGCTGCTAGTGCTAAGCCAAGGGTATTTTGGCGCGCCTTTCCCAGTCGCCCGGTTGCGAATCTGGAACCCGGTAACGCGCCCTTCAGTATCGCGAGCTGGCACCAAGTAACCGCTGTGCTTCGTCAGCAGCTTTTGGCCATTGCTGCCCGGTGTGCGATCGCTTATGGGCTGGCTTAGC
The DNA here is from genome assembly GCA_049646385.1 of Phormidesmis sp. Lineage (GTDB taxonomy): Bacteria > Cyanobacteriota > Cyanobacteriia > Phormidesmidales > Phormidesmidaceae > Phormidesmis. The sequence continues at coordinate 5,530 of JBARVS010000503.1, forward strand.
TGTTGCCAAGGCTCAACACTGGCAAAGCTAGCCACTGTCGCCGCCGACAGGCCGCGCCGCTCTAAGTCTGCTCTATCAACACTGTGTAGTGGCAACTGCGCTACGAGCTGACTATAGGCCGCATGACGCTCATTAGGGCTTAGTCCAGCCTGATAGACGGCTTGTTCCTCAGCCGCTCTCTGTGCCCGCCGCTGCTGCCTTTCCTCATGGCTTATCTGTGGCTGTGCTGCGTCAAGCGTGAACGTCGCCCAACCTTTAGAACCTGGCTTAATGCATTTGTAGCCGTCGATGATATCGAATAGCTTTGCATCGCCATTCGTCATACAGAGAATAAATTCTTTTCCGCCGTCGTTTTTCGTTCTGCACTTGCCGCCGACATCGCCACAGACAGGGCAATCGTTAGCTTTGGTTGTGGGAGTGAACTTACTCATGACGCCACCCCCATCTGACGATTGCGCAGGAGGATCGCCCGCTCAGCTACGATGCCAAACTCAAGCGGCTCTATTCGATGGCTGCGCCCTTTAAAGTGCTTAAGAATTTGGTCACGCTCAACAATGGAGTAGAGCCCGCCAAACATTTTTTGATTATGGCCACAGCGGAGATTCCACCATCGCCCGCTACCCGGTTGTTTGCAGGCGCTAGGCGTAGCGTAGATCACCTGTAGTGGGAGCGTATCGCTGCTGTGAGCTTTGGCCGATTGCCGCTGTGATGATGGCTCTCTATTGAAAAGGTCTAGTTGTCGCCGCTTCTGGCTATGGCGCTGCTTTCGAGTGAGTGGCTTCTGTGGAGAGGCTTGATTATCTTCTGAATTCTGGGGTAAGCTGGTCATTAATAGGCGTGCCACTAGCACGATCTAAATCGACTTCTAACGCCCCCCAGCGCCAAAAGTCATTAAGTAAAAGCCCGATTCCCGACGTTTGCTAGACCGGGGGAGTTGGGTTTTTCGCTGTTTGCCTATCCGACTGAAGGTGGTTGCTAGACCAGGGACAGGGTTGCAGCGAAAGCGGATCGGGCAGGAACCGCATAGATCGAAAGTAATCTATTCTTTTTCAGTATGCGAACTTTACATTGCTTAATATTCCTGTTTCCTGTATTTGCTTTGTTTCTGCCCTAGCTTTGTTCCTGGCTTCACCTTTTGAAGTCCTAAAGCTGTAAGTGTGCGACTCCGACTGTTCCAGACTCTAAGCGAATTCGTATAAGGGGTTAGAAACTGCTTTTTGAACTCTGGATCTTTCGCTGCCACGGCTGCGGCCTCACCATCTACGCACTCAGAAAACTTCTCCAAAGTCTCGGCCCATCCCTTCGACTGTGAGACGGAGGGATCTTTCTCTAGGTCATCTAGGTAAACCTTCATGCCTTTGTAGCAGTCGTCTTTGCTTGTTACCTTTCCTGTATTTGCGTTCCGGTGCCTACGCTGGCAGCTTGCCGACTCAGTTAACAGCCACACAATACCCGGCTTTTTGAAAGGTAAGCTTTTGAATGGATAGTCTGAGTTTGGGCTATGTTCCATAGCCTCAGCCTTTATCTCGCAGAGGCGCTGGATTAGCTTAAACCTGGTATCGGAGGCTGTAGCGTATACCTGATACGAGTCAAAGCCCAAAGACTTTAGAGTTCCTGCGATCGCTGTACTTTGGTTAATCTCTCTGGACACAAGCCACAGCGAAATGCCGATGTAGAAGCCTTGCTCTGCAATCTGTTCTTCCTCAGTAAGCTTCGACTGTAGAACTACTGGTTTAGGCAAATGGTAGATCGTTCTATATGCGTCTACCTTGCTGATATTCAGTAGCGCTTCGATGTTTCCCCACCAGTGAGGCGTCTCTAGCTCGCTGTGGAACACGCCGCAAAGGTGTAGGGCGTACTCCAAAGCGGTTAAACGTTTTGGATCATCGCCTAGAGTCTTCTCAAGGCTCCGTCTGTCTTTGCGTTTGAGATGATATTGAAGACTGACGCTTTCTATAAGTTCTGATGTTGGCGCTAGCTGTGTGCGCATACCCACCGAGTCGGCAACTGCCATTGAGAGTTCATTGCTCTTAAGCACTGACTAAATCCTCCTCAATCTGTACCAACTCAGAAATCTCAAGCCCTCTCGGGATGTCGTCGTAAACGGTTCGCTGCTTCCGTGGCATTAGCTCGCTTGCTCCAAATTATCTAGCCGCCGATTGATACGGCTCATCTCTAAAAGCTGCGATCGCATGATCTCCATCTGGGCACTAAAGTTCGATTGCCATTCGGATCGGTCTGAGATTGCCTCTTGCCTCAGTATCTCAAAACGCTGGTTGCTCTCTGCAATAGCAGAAAGGACGCGCTGTAGTTCAGTCTCGTGAGCCACTACTACACCTAGCAAATCATCAATGCCCGTTGTGTTTGTCGCCTGCTGTTGAGCGGTCTGATTGAGCACGGCTTGAGTCTGCTGTAGTGAGGCGTTCATTTCATTTTGACGCTCAGCAGTCGTGAGCAAAAGCGCTTCAATTCGATCTAGTCGCTCAGTCATTCGTTGAATCCTCCACACCTTCGGCTTTGACTTCGTTCAATACTTTTACAAAAGATGGGTCATCGCTCATAAGCCGATCCGCATAGTTGCGAACAGCCGATTCTAGGGCAACTCGCAAATTGCTTGTCTTGTGATAGCGGCTTAGCGCCTCACCTAAAAGCCAAACATCTTCTGATAGGCGGCTAGCCCCGTTCTTAGGAATTTTCACAGCAACTTGCATAAGGCGTATGACTCAAATATAGATGAACGCGAACAACTGTAAACAGTCTAGCCGCTAGACGTTGCCTGATTGTAGTCGATTGTAGACGCATTAGCTAAATCAATCATCTTCCCTTGCTTGCATTTGCGTAGCCTATATGTCTACTTATGTTGGCAAAACGTCTACAAAAGTAGTCTATAGTAATTCCAACGGCAAACGAAAGCCGCCGCCGCCGAGCCGGATTCGCCATTGAGCCACCCGCCCGCAGGCACTAGCAGAAGTCTTTCGTTGCTTGCCCTCACCTATAGGAACCCCATGAACTACAACACCATTGCATTCGCACCCACCGCCGCCGCCAAGCGCTCTATCAAGGGCCATGCGCTCAATACCCGCACTTACGGCCTAATCGCCGCCGTCGTCGTTCTAACGGGCATTAAGGCTGCATTTGATTTCGCGGCTGATCGACACGACAGCCGAGAAATCCGTCGCCTTGAGCTTCAGTTGCTTGACGTTAGGGCAAAGCGCCATGCCGTTCGTCAGGCTATCAAGGTTGTCCAGTTCACTGAGCGGAATCCTATCGCCGCCAAAGTTGGCAAGGTTTGGAATTCCAAGGGTGCGATTGCCCGCCGTGTGGGTGACAAAGTTTTTTCACTTAACTAGCCACAGCAAAGCGGCGCTGAGATTCGAGCCACAGCGCCGCCCGCATTCCCTCAAATCACTACAAACAAAGGAATCCAAACATTATGAACATTGAACAGGCCGTAAGACAAGCGCTCAACACTGGCGCGATCGCGCAAACCACAATCGACAGCCTCTACAACCACGTCCTTACTCGTGACGACACCCGCGCTCTAGCAATCCTGCAAGACGCAATCGACAGCCAAACCGTAACGGTGCAAGAGAGTTTCAGCCGCCGCCGAATGTAGGCACCCACGACATGACGGCGACAGTCTTTTACTGTCGCCCCTTATTTACCAATAATTTTAGAGATTCAGCCCATGACACAAGCCACGACAAAACCTGCGACAGTCGCACGACATGACGGCGACATGACGCACGACACGACACTACGGCAACATACGGTTGCCTCTATCACACTCGAAGCTGGCAGCACTAAGCGCACGGTGCAACGATGGGTTTCAAAGTGCGGTGATATCGGCGCGCTTAAGAATAATATTCCTCACTTCTCTGATGCTGAGAAAGCCCAAATCCTAAGCCATCAATCCAAGCGAGCTGCTGGCGATGAAGCTATTGAGGCTGAACTAATCGAACCGGGTGCGATTGAGTTGCACACATCAGCAGCGCAGACAGCCGCGCCGCTGATTCAGTTCGATATTCAAGCCATTGAATTGAACGTTCCCGGTTCAGATTTATCGGCGCTACAGCAGCAGACAGCCCAGCTTGAGCAGGTAGTGAATCAAGGCGCTAACGCTGTCGCCTATGCTTTGGCCGCTCGCTTTCAGAACGGTGTAGCTCAGATAGTCGCCGAACAAGACAACTTACTACAGGGCATCCGAGCCCAAGCGCTTAACGGTGCGGCGCGCTCGGTAGCAGGTCAGCAGGAACAACCATGAGTCCGATTATCCCTGTCGCCATCATTATCGGCACAATCGCATTTTTCATAGGCCGCGCCAGCCGTGGCAGTGGCCGTGGCCGTAACCGACCGACAAACCTTTATTCGAGATATCGCAGATGAAAAATTTACTTAAGGGCGAAAAAATTGTAATCGAAGTCAAGCCTACCCCCGGCTTTGAGAAGACTATCAAGCCTCACACCATCGTTATCACGCCAAAGAAAAAGTCATGAAACAGCCAACCGACTTACCCGCGCTTGCAAAGGCACTAGCCGAACTCTCAGAGATACAGGCAAGGCTTGACGCTCTAAAGCTTGATGTCTCAGCCATCCTCAAAACTCAAGAGGCCCAAAATGTATAACCGCAACCGCTACGGCGGCAACTGGTATCAGGCCGCGTTCTGGCTAGTTATCGGCATCTTGATAGGTCAGTTCTTACGATTCGATATCAACCTAGCGCCGCGTGACTCTGCTCTACCTGCTCAAATCAAAACCGCACAAATTACTGAGAACACAAAATGATTGATTCAAATTTGCTCGAACAAATCTCTAACGCCACTGAGCAAGACCGTGACGCGCTAGCCCAGCAAATTATTGACGACTACAACCAAGGCAAAGCAGACACGGAAGAATCACAGCAGGAAACAAGCCAGTTCGTAAGCTCGCTTTTCAAAGCCGCTGACTATGCGCCTGCCGATCCTTTCGCACCGCCTGAAAATATCCCCGGCTACGACCAAGCCACCTACCAGCAGCTCAATCAAATAGCCGTTGAACAGCAAAGGGCTTTAGAAGTAGGTGAGAAGGTCGCTCAGAATCACGTCAAAGTAGAGCGAATCGAAGGACTCTACACCGATGCTGCTCTGATTCAAGCTCAGACACGGGTTAAGCAAGAATTCATTGGCAACGAAGGGCTCAAGCTTCAGCAGGCGATTCAGGCAGGGCGGCTCATCGTCTCTAAGACTGAAGGGCTGCAAATCGAAACTTCACTACAGCAGACTCGCAATCTCACCGCTAGCCGCCTGGTAGAGATCGAAGCGCTCAAAGGTGACGCCTTGATTGAAGGGGCTTCACTACAGGTAGAGGGCATCCGAGCCGATAACAACGCCCTGCTAATGGCTTCTCAAAAAGACTTTGAATCTATGCGCGGTGCTGGTGTTGGCGGCTCTTACAACAGCTACAGCAGCTACTAGGCAGGGTAGGGGCTCAATGTTCAAGCTGAGCCCCTACCCCTCATCTCATCCGAATCTCAACAAACTTCAGAGACAACATCATCATGTATCGAACTCAAGCTAAAAGCCAAGCCAAAGCAAAATCACGCTCAAACGCAGCGACCGCCGCTGCCATCAACTACGCCGATAAAAACCCGTTAGTCCTTAAGTGGATGGCCTGCAATCTGGCTGCTGCTATTGTCGCCCTGCTGCCGATGCCTACCGCCCCATATGCAGGCGCTGCTATTGCGGGCGGTGTGAATGCTGGCTTTGCTGTTAGCGCTACCAGCAGAAAGCGCATAGAGGCGGCTGAGCGAGCTGAGCAGGTAGACCGCTCTAAGTTTGAGGCTGACATGAAACGCCTTGATGCCGACAAAGCGGCGATCGCACAGGCCCATCGAGATATTGATAAGCAGAATGCTCAGCTCATTGCTGTAGAGGGCTCATTGAAAACTCAGCAGCTAACGATGCGCGATCGCATGATGGTAGAAGCTCAGAAAGAAGCTCAAGCCAAAGTAGATGCGATGCAGGCGCGATTAGATATTGCCTTGGCTGATAAGGCCGCAATGCAAGCGACCTATCAGGAAAAGTCTACAGAGATGGCTAAAAAGACCGGGTTGATTGTGAGCAAGGTTCAGAAGTCCCATAAGGATTTAGGTGATTGCGCCGCCCAAACTATCGCCACTGGCAACGAAGTGCTAGCGAAGGAACGCCAACAGACAAACGCGGTGCTTGAGGGGCTAAGCCGCGACATTAAGGTTCTAACGGCTGAGCTAGGCACCCATAAGGCACTGGTAGCCAAGCTGCAAGCGCCTAAGCAATTCAAATTCAAATCACTAGAAGCTGACACAGGCAATAGCATTCAAAAGCTGCTCGCTGATGGCGGATTGCACATGAGTTGTGATTCTATCGGGCGCATCCACTACGGCTCAACCCCTATCTATTTCGAGCCGATAAACTGCACAGCTAGCCAAGTTGAAAAGGAACTTGAGCGGGTACAGACCGCGCTAGGTTTGCCAGAACTGCCTACAGCAAAACTGATAGATGGAAAGATTGAGATCGTAGTTCAGCTTACAAAAGAGCAAGCGCCTAAAGAGCAAATGCAAATTCTTAATCCTCCATTGAGCAAGCTCGAAAAGGCGATTGATGAATCAGTTCACGTTCGTATTGCAGCGCCTACCAAATCAGGCAAGTCTACCTTGCTTGGCAATATTGCTAACTACATCGTTAACACTCACGAATCAACTTACGAGCTATTCGATCCAAAGGTTACGAAGGGTAAAATCTGGGGCGCTCTCACACCAACTCATTACGGGTTAGAGTGCGTAGACCCATTTTTTGAACTGGCTGAAGCTTGTCTAGACAGAATCAGAATTGCCGCTGATGCTGCTAGAAGAAAAGCCCCCGAACCCGATTTTAAGAAGTCGTTTCACATTGTTGACGAACTCGAATTGCTTTACGGTTTGGGTGAGATTTCAGAGGACAAAAAGCACACTGCCGCCGCCTTCAAACGCAACTGTAAAATCATGCTCAAAGTGGGTAGAGAGCACAAGCTAAAGTTCTTATTCGTGACTCAATCGCCGTTGCCTTCAGTGCTGAATTTGAACAAAGATGACCTGTATAACACCTCATCAATTTTCTTAGGAAAGTGCATTGCTGATGCCCTCGATAGCGAGCTGCTAACCCGTGACATCAGCCGTGAAAAGCTGGCAAAACTGAAGGCAGAATACCGAGCAAGATTGCAGCGGAACGATGAATACATTTTCCTGTTTTACAATCCGGCTGAACCTGATTCGGCTTGGTTTGGCATCTGCCCTGATGAGCACTATATGAGCCAGTTTATTGAGCCAGCACAGAAAACTAAGCCAAATGAAAACCCTGCTTTTGGGGGGTCAGCACCGAGCACCAAAAACGCTGTGCTGACTTCAGAAAAGGCTGAAACCCTTGCGAGCCAATCGGCACCAGTTAGCACAAAAAACGGTGCTGAGTCAGCTAGCACCGAGCCAGCACCAACAGCACCGAATCAGCACAGCGCTAGCACCGAGCTAGCACGGAAGCTAAAACAGGGCACTCACTGCCCTAGCTGTACGCATCACTCTGCGACCTACAAGCGCAAGACGCCAACTAAAAAAGGTGAGGTTACAGTCACCTGCAAAACGCCCGGTTGTGAGTCTGGCGGCTCCTTCAAATGGAAGGTTATTTAAGCCAGCAAACCAGATAACCAACTAATCAAACCGCCCTGATAGATTCGCTCTGTCAGGGCTTCTTTATGCCGTAGTAAATGACCTTACTCGCTGATACACTTGAACACGGATACACTCACAGAAAACTATGCACGGATGCGCGGATATGTAGGATGAAAGTAGTCTCAGTCTCGGGATACAAAGGCGGCGTTTCTAAGACGGTAACCGCTGTCCATCTGGCAACGTTCTTTAGTGAATTAGGCCAAACATTACTCATTGATGGCGACCCAAACGGAAGCGCGATCGCATGGGCAGAAAAGGGAAATTTACCTTTCAAGGTGGTAGACCAAAAAGGCTCAATGAAGGCGATAGTCGGCAATGATTTTATCGTTTGCGACTCGCCCGCCCGCCCTGATAGTCGGGATGTGAAAGAGCTAAAAAACGGCTCTGACCTGCTAATTCTTCCGACAATTCCTGATCCGCTTTCGCTGTTGCCAATGCTCCAAATCGCGGCAGTTTTAGCAGGCTCAAATTATCGGGCGCTGATTGCCATCAATCCGCCGAAACCTAATCTTGATGGTGAGTCAATGCAAGATGAGCTTAGAGAGGCAGATATCCCGGTTTTTAATACCAAGATACGCCGCTCAATTGGCATACCCAAAGCCGTACTCGCAGGCTTACCCGTCCGCGATTTGCCAGGGCGCGATCGCATGGCTTGGTTAGATTATCAATCGCTAGGAAATGAAGTTTTGGAGCTGCTAGGGAATGGCTGAGAAGAAAGGCAAGTACAACATAGGCAAGGCCAAAGCAGACGCCGAAGCCGCCGCCAAAGCTGATGACCCGATAGTGACGTTCACAATGAACGCCCGCAAGTCTCATCGGCAGTGGTGGGCAGGTCAGGCAAAGCTACAGGGGAAAACAATGACCGATATCGCTACCGCCGCCCTGATAGCAGAGTTCGGACTACCGCCTGAATCATAAACACAGACCCCCGCTGTATATATACACGGATATACAGATATATATAAACACTGACACAAAAGGGAACAAGACAGCTACAATATAGGGACAAGAAACCACCCTGCTATTATGCCTACTACAGTTGTCAACCCCATCACAAAAGAGTCCCTAGCGCCTTACGCCAAGTTGGGCAAATCTAACGGCAAGGTGCGATCGCACATCATTGATCTGCTTTTCCGTTTGGTGCAAACCGATGACCCGGCAAAGGTTAAAGAGCTATGCCTCTCTGAAGTGGCTTGGTTAGAGGATGAGTACACAAATCCCAACACTCGAACCAGCTACGTCACCGCCTACCGTAAAGCGCTATCGGCCTATTTTGCTGAGCATTTGCCGCCCGCTATTCTGCTGAGTGAGTACAAAGGGGTCAGCCAGCATCTAGCACTTTGTCATCTGTTTGCCGCTGATGAGGATTACGCACAAAAGACGGCTAGCACCAAGGCCAAAACAGCGAAGCAACGCGATAATCTCACAGCGTTTAATGCCGCCGCCGCCGTCAATGCTACTGAGCTAGCGCTGATGTCTGACGATTGGCGCGAGCTAGCAGCCGGGTTAATTATGGCTGTGCAGTGCCGTCCCTCCGATATGCTCCAAGCTGGCAAGTTCAAAGCAATTAGTAAGTATCGGCTAGAGTTCACAACCGGGCTAAAAAAGCGCGGTAAGACTGTTACAGGTGAAATTTTCTGCCTAGTCGATACGCTGATTTTTATGGATGCTTTCAGCCGATTGCGCCGTGAACCGGATGTGATGGAAATGAAGGATTGGAAATTAATAGAAGTCGATAGCGGCAAAAATAAAACCTTGAATCGTGCCGTTCGGCGCATCTTTGGCGACAAGCGAGATAGCGGTGAAATCATCCCAGTTCCTCACGGGGAGAAAGAGCTGAGCTGTAAGAATCTGCGAGCTGCTGGCGTGAACGTTTCCTACTGGCTTCACGGTCGCGATGATCAAAGCTTAGGCCGATTCGCTGAGCTTCAGCTACTACACGATAATCCTGGGACAGCCGCCAACTATGAGGATTTTTACGCCGCTGACGCTGACGGTAACCGCCTGTTGAAAGTTGGTGTTCTGAAGGATGAGAAGCTGAGCGCAAAGCCTCAAAGCGAGAAACGTAGCTCTATTTCAGTTGATGCTCAGCTACGCGATATGCTCAAAAACCCTCACTTAGGCGGGCGAACGGAGGCTGAACAAGCACAGTGGGCTGATAAGTCACAATCAGAACGGCTAGAACACATCATTGCCCGCGCATTGCAGGCCAATGGGTTAGAGCGTGACAGAGATCGCGCAATCGAAAGACAGCAAAAAGCTGAGTTTGCTTTGAGGCAGTTGCAGAGGGCGGCTATGGAGCACGAACCCGTTACAGAGGATGAGTTCATACGAGCAGAGGATATGGTTGCTGCCAAGCCTAGCGGGTTCGATTGGCGTGATGTGCCTAATGCTGAATTGATGAATGATTGTCGGCACGATGCCTATCACGAGAAGCTACGCCGCTCAGTCGAAGCTGTGCAGGACTACAACGCAGGCCGCGAGCTAGATGAGCAGTTTGCTATTACTGGCAGCTTACTAAGGCAGCTAGCGCCCGTAACGCCTCGGAAAGTTGCTGAGTGGGTGAAGGCGAACAAGGCCGATATAGAGGCGTACAACAGCGGATATAGCGGGCGGCAGAATGTAGGCAAGCCTGATCCGAAGTCAGTCATCAAGTGGAGTGAAGCCGCCTACGGCGCGTACGACTGGTAACCCCACCAACCCCACAGCCACCCCGCCACCACCCCACAGCCACCCCAACGCGCGATCGCTTCACCGTCCCTACACCATCACTGCGCCAAACCTAGCACCCCACCACAACCGCCGACAACAGGCGGTTTTCTGCTGTTTGCCCATCTGCCAGCCGTCACCCAACCGCAACCGCTCAAAGCCTTGCTACCACGGCCACAGCCGCTCACGCCGACTGTGCCCGGTCGGAGGGGTTGCGATCGCACTCT
>JBARVS010000504.1:0-21335 GCA_049646385.1 Phormidesmis sp.
CCTCACTACCCCCCTCGTTTATCAGTCCGATTCACCTCAAGCAGATACATTTACAGCGCCCAGCGAAAACGACTGGGTGCCAGAGCTTCAGCTTGATAGTCCACCCGAGAGCCGGGGACTAAACAACAGCAGCACCGCCGCTCCTACCGATCCAACCATGCAGGAGTCAAAGGCGCTCTTTTTGCCCAAGGAAAGCACCCTCGAAACGGACAGTTCTTATTCAGACAGAGTTGAAACAGAGGCAGGTGCAGCAGATAGCGCAGCCGCCTATGATGAATTGGATGAATTAAACGAGCAGTGGCAGGACGAAACCTGGCAAGATAGCCTATCAGACGAGCCTCACTTAGAGACTTCAGACGAAGCTTGGGGTGAAAAGCAAACAGAATCAACCCCTAAGTTTGAGCCTATTCCAGCAGGCGCTATTCAAAGACACTCTGAAAATGAGCCAGACTCTTTTGTCACAGACGATATAGAAGAATCAAATAGCTTAGAATCCTGGGAAGATCGATTTGTTGAAGCAGATGTCGAAGCAGATAGTGATGCAGCCGAATCTACCGCTCCAGAAATCGGCACAGAGCCTATCGAAAACCCAGCCTTTACCGTCCCGCTCGACGATCCGACCTTTCAAAGCGTCCCTAGCTTGACCCAAGAACAGGCTAATCCCGGAAATTAGCGCCTTGCAGTCGGCCAATCTCAAACGGCTGCTCAAACGGCTACTCAAACGATTAACCGGACAAAGAGCATAAATAAAAACAAAAAAGGGGCTGATGGTGTCAGTCCTTATAGTGTCTAACGTTCATTTGAACGGTCAGTGCTATCTCTGATCATAATCTTACGACTCCAGTATAAATTCTTCAGGATTGTAGAGGCTGAGGTCAGTAGTTATGAACATATAGGCTGGGCATAAATAGATGAGTCAAGCTATTTGGCCCCAAATATTTTTAGACCCTCGCTATTTCAACAGTTAAGCGGCATGTGGGCGAATTTGTTCGTCTCGCGTATGCTGCACCGCTAGCTTTAGTTCAACTATTAAATCGTCACTTATCGAGATATGAGAAAAATGGGAAGGGCAGGTAAGGCATTAAAGTACGTTCTCCAGCAATATGGCATTAGTCAAAACAAGCTTGCAGTTACTATGGGCGTCGCACGCTCTACCGTCAATCAGTGGGTCAATGAAGTGAGCGATCCGCTAGCAGATTCCATTCCCGAAATTATCAACGCCTTAGATGAGCTAGAGCCTTCTGCCGCGCAAATTTTTCTTCAGCTCTACATTCAACGCGATGGCACCCGCCGAAAAATGTGACACGGGAATGTAGCGGCTTTGCTTAGGGTAACCACATCGGCTGACGACCTGCAATCTCTAACTCTGCGGGGGGTAGGGCAGTCGGCTCTTCGCGCAGTCGCTCTTCTACCGTAGCAAACAGCGGCAGCAGCCAAAGCCGATGAGTCGCCCCTAAGTAAACTGAACCTGAGTTTTCGTCAGTTTGCTCAGCGGCTTGCTCGTCGGCTTTCTGGCTAGATTCCTGGCTGGCTTCCTGGCTAGATTCTGACCGCTGCTCATCGCTACCAATGGCCTCATCAAATAAAACGGCTAGGCCATCAGGCGACAAGCTTACCGTAATCTCAGGCTGAGGCGGCATTTCTAGCAATTCTTGTTCGCGGCCTGTCTTTATATTTACTGCCGTTAGATAGGGAATTACCGTATAGTCACCTTCGCCGGCTTCTAGCAGGTCTTCGGTTTCTTCTGCTGGTGCTGCGCTTTCTGCTAGCCTGCTGACGAGGCAGTAAAGGATTTTGTTATCTTCGCTGAACCGGGCGCTGATAATCGAGCCGTCTGTTTCCAGCAGAGGTTTTTCTTCACCCTGATTAGACACCCAAAATAGCGACTGAGTGAACTGCTTTTCAGGATCATCCTGATTAAAGTTCACTAGCGCTGCCGCGCTGCCGTCGCTGGCAATATCTAGCGTCAGGCCATAGTCAGGCAAAAAGTCTAACAGCAGCTCGTCTGATTCTGCTACGGCCGGATCTTCCTCTAAGGAAATGACGGCTGTGCCTTCGCCCTGCTGTAGCAGCAGCGAAACGCTGTCAGGCGCGATTGTAAAGTCGCCACCGGGCGTGGTTTTTAGCTTGCGTGGCGGCGCACCTTCTATCAGCACCCAGGGGCCAAAGTCGGAGGGGTTTTGCTGATTAACGCGCTGGATGACAATGACTTTGCCGTTGGGTGAAAGGTCAAACTTAAGGTTTTGATATTCTTTATTGTCGAGAATTAAATCTAAATCGCCTGCTGCTGGCTGCTGTCGCCAAATCTGCCAGCGGGGTAGGGGAGCATCTGAGGCTAGGCCAGTAGAAACGCTGTAGAGCTGGGGTGAAGAAAAGGTTGTACCGCCGCCTTGGGCTGCTGTCGGCTGGTCTGTGGCTGAAAATAAAATGCGATCGCGCGCTGGATAAGGCCGAAAGTCCATCACCGTTTTACCTGCTGGCGTCAGCAGCGTTTTTTCCTTACGAGTGATATTAAACAGCACCAGCCGCCCTTGTTCTTCACCCTGTGCGCCGACGTAGGCAAAAACGCGATCGCGCGTACGAAACTCGCTGCTAAATGACTCAAATCCGCTTCTTCCCGCTGCCTGCTCGCTTAATGACGTTGCATCAGCGAGTGAAACCCTGTACGTTTCGCCATAGGGCGCTGGCACCGCTAGCGTGTAGGCCATTCGCCGCCCTGCCCAGCTAAACTTACCGGGCAAATCAGGCTCAATTTTCAAATTTTCCTCTACGCTTCGAGGGTTCATCGGCTGCGTAAAGACCAGCATAAAGGCCGCGTCGTCTGCGGTCACGGCTTTATTCTGCCACGAAAACGTTCGCACGGCGGGCAGTGCCTGCGAGCCCAACAGCAGCATCGCCACAATCACAGCGGCTAACACTAACATGACCCTGGGGGCTATTCGATCCAACGGCTGCGTTTGACGTTTGGTAGCCATACAATTTTAGGCGGCGATTTTTTAAAGAGATTAATACTGCTTGAGGCTAATATTCGTAGGGGTTATCGGGGGTGGCGATCGCTTCAATATTAGCTGGGCCAATCACAAGCTGTCGGCGTCCGTCAAGGGTTTCGCTCGTCATTTCACCCCCCACCCTGAGCCAGCTATCTACCGGATAAGCATCTCGATTGCTCTGTGTAAGCTTAACGGGCAGCCCTACCGGATAGGCATCCGCCGCGCAGCAGGTCAGCACAAACCGCGACACCATAATGTAGTCTTGCGGCCAGCCTTCAGGATAGATTACAAAGCCCTCGACACTCACCGCATCGCCTGCGTAGGCATCGGGCTCAGGATAAACGTTCACCAGCCGAATCCAGTCAATAATCGTGCGCTCTTCTGCTGGGGCAGCTCGCACGAAGCGCTGAGGCTGTGCCCTGGTGAGCGTCAGCGTATCAGAAATGCCTCGCTGCATCGCTGTTTCACTGGCAAAAGCCTGAGGCGTATAGATCAGGCCAAAAACAGCCACGCCTAACAGCAGCGCACTGCTAATACTAGGGGGCATCAAAGTCACATGCGCCGCGTCGATTCCGCTAGCACTGCCTCGCGTTTGCCCCCTGCCAGACATCTGCTTAACAATTTTAAAAAGGGTTAGGCCCACTAGCAGCAGCAGCACAATTGCCGCTGTATTAGAGAGCCAAGCGTAGTCAGGATGCAGCAGCAGCAGCAGCTTACCGCCGAGCCAGTAGCGCAGCAGCATGGCGCTCCAGGTGCCGAGGGCCAGCGCGTCTAGGCCATCGCGCCAGGGGATACGCACTGGCGCTTGAGTTTTAGCAGGTTGGGAACGGGGCGATCGCACAGCAAATTTCCAAACGTCAGTTTATTCATCCAAAGCAGTCGTCAACCGATGTATAAATTAATAAACAGGGCAAAGGCAAAGCTCATCATCGCGGCTAAGGCGAATAGGTAAAAGACGGCTCGCGCCTTAAACACAGTGAGCAGCAGGCCGATATTTTTAAGATCGATCATCGGCCCAAAAATTAAGAAGGCCAGCAGCGAGCCCGTTGTAAAAGTGGACGCAAAAGACAGCGAAAAAAATGAGTCTACCGTCGAGCAGATAGAAACGACAGCCGCCAGTATCATCATCGCGAGAATGGAGCTTACCATGCCTTGGCCCAAGCCGAGAATGAGTTCTCTAGGCGCGGCGACCTGCACCGTGGCGGCGATCGCACTGCCCAAAATCAGCACCGCGCCCAGCTCTCGCAGCTCTCTGACCATATTTTCAGCCGCTAGCGTGAGCTTAGTGCTCAAGCCTTGCTCTATCATCGGATTGGCCGTCAGCCGCTGCGCCATAGGGGTATCTATCCGCAGGGCAGCGCCCATATCCCCCGCCCCTTGAATAAACGTGCCGCCCTGCAGCAGTGAAAACTCGCTGGCAGTTGTCCCGTTGGCCTTCAGTCCAGCCTGATCGCTCTGGTCGCGAAACCGACTGCGCGCCACGGCGGTTTGTAAAAAAGGGCCAATGTCAGACTGACGGCTAAACACCCAGCCAATCAGCGTTGCAATCACCAGCGTACAGCCCACTCGCAAAAACACCACCTCTGGCTGACCGCGAAAGGCCACCCAGGTCGCCCAAAACACCACCGGATTAATCGTCGGAGCCGCTAGCAAAAAGCCAATCGAAACCGCCGTGGGCGCGCCCTGTATCAGCAGGCGACGCGCGACGGGCACATTGCCACACTCGCATACTGGAAAAGCCAGCCCAATGAGGCTACCGGCCAGTGCGCCTAAGAAGGCATTTTTGGGAAGTGCGCCAATGAGCGATCGCTCATCAACAAAAAACATCAGCAGGCTAGAAAACGCCACGCCAATCAACAAAAAAGGAACCGCTTCTACAAGCAAGCTGAAAAATAGCGTGAATCCGGTATTGAGCTGAACCATTTTTTACGCAGGTTAAAAGCCAACGGTAACGCGCTGACATCTTACTACGATGTGCCGCAAGCCCCGACATTAAACAATAAAATCCGTACGATTACATACTTGTATATATGCTGCTAAATAGGTTGCTAAGCCTAAGCGCTTTACCAAAGCTGGATTTTAACAACGCTGATATGTCCGCTCAGGCAAACCGCGACATCTCCGTCAGGGTCTCGCAGCCGGTCTTCATAGGCTCCGACATAGCGAAAGCCCGCTTCGTCTATTTCAAAATCAGTGGGCAATGGCTGAGTGCAGCTTTGGCAAAAGATAATATCCGGCTCATCGGCTGATTCATTTTGAGGGGTATCTAGCGGCGGCGCGGGCAGATTTACATTCCAAAACTCCCCTTGTGCCAGTGGTTTGGTCATAATCAGGCTGAGGACTTTAGCCGTTAGTCGGCTGGCTCTAGACCAGTCAAAAGGCTGGTTGCGATAGCGGTATTGGGAGAGGGCGATCGCTCGTTTTCGCAGCAAAGTCGCCTCTCGCACCGCCGCCACCGTCCCCGAAAGATAAACATCCGAGCCCATATTACCCCCCGCGTTAATCCCAGAGAGCACCCAATCTGCCTCGGGATACAAATGGCTCAAGGCAACTCGGCTACAGTCGGCAGGCGTCCCGCCAATCGCATATTCGCCTTCGCCTCGCCGATCAATCGGAATGATGCCGCCTCGATTCATCTGGTGGCTACAGCCCGAAAGCGGCGCATCGGGTGCGACAACGACGCTCTCCAGATTCTCTATATCTAAAAGGGCTCCATCCGATAGCGCCTGCTGCAAAGCTATAATTCCAGGCGCACCAATCCCGTCATCATTCGTTAACACCATTAAAGTCATGTGTTAGCGCCCCGCCGCATCGACAAAGACATCGCCGCTAAACACCAGCGTCGCAGGCCCAGTCATAAACACCCGGTTATTCTTCGCCCATTCAATACCCAAGTTGCCGCCCGGTAGCTCTACGGTGACATTGCGATCGCACTTATCATTCAGCACAGTCGCCACGACCAAAGCACAAGCCCCCGTCCCACAGGCCAGCGTCGCACCTGCACCACGCTCCCACACCTTCATTTTTAAATAGTCAGGCTTTACGACTTCTACAAATTCCGTATTAATGCGAGCCGGAAACGCCTCATGATTCTCAAACTGAGGGCCAATCTCGGCGAGGGGAACAGAATCCACGTCATCAACGAAAGTAATGCAGTGGGGGTTGCCCATACTCACACAGCTCACCTGCCATGTTTGCCCAGCCACCTGAAGCGATTTGTCTATCGCCTTTTCATCGTCAGCCGCTAAAGTTGTGGGAATGTCTTTGGCAAGCAATCCCGGCTCGCCCATATCAACGGTAACTTGGCCGTCTGGCTTTAGCTCGGGGCGAATTGTGCCTGCCAGCGTATGAATACTGTAGGTGCGTGGCAATGTCTGCGCCTTGCCGTCTTTTTCCTCTAAATCGGCGATGAACTTAGCTAAGCAGCGGATGCCGTTACCGCACATTTCTGGCTCCGAACCGTCAGAGTTATAGATTCGCATGGTGTAGTCCGTTTCGCCCGTAGCTGGCAGCACGAAGATCACGCCATCAGCGCCAATGCCAAAGTTGCGATCGCACAGCGCCACCGCCTGCTCGGGCGTCACCATCGGCTGCTCACTCGCCCGGTTATCTATCAAGATAAAATCGTTGCCAAGGCCGTGATACTTGCTAAAGGGAAGGGTCGTCATAGGAAAAGCATTGCTTTTAAGTGAGTTCTCAGCATTCTACCGTTTGCGCTGCGCCTGTACCCATCGACAGCGGCGCTGATTGTCATCGCTCTCATCGATTTATCGTTGGCCGCTTAGGGCAACCTAACTACAACACCAACTCTATTATTGATTGTTAAACCTCATGGCTTCCCACACATTCGACACTGGCCTGCCCAGCATTCGCCAGCTACAAACGCTCATTCGCGACCAGCAGGCTGTAGAAGTTAAGGTCACCACAGGCGATACGCTGGCAGGCGCTTTGATTTGGCAAGATGCTAACGCGATTTGTGTTAAAGGCGCTGATGGTCAGAATACGATTTTGATGCGAGGGGCGATCGCCTATGTCAAAGCAGGTAGCTAAGCTCAGCCGATTCACCATCGCCCTTTCTTTCTCCGAGCAGCGGTTCTTTTGCAAAAGCAAGCGGGCCGCTTTTTTTTAAGCCGTCACAGGGCCACCCTTCAAATAGGTGCTGAGAGTGCTATTGTCTATGCGAATAAAATTTTTCTCGCTATGACTTCTTATTCGGCTTTCAATCTGTTCACGCGACTGCGCAATCGCCAGCCTTTAGCTAAAGTTCTGCCCTGGCTGCTGCTGCCTGTGATGACGGCGGCAGTCGTGATGTGGAGTGCGATCGCCACCCCAGCCTATGCCTATCAGGTTCAGGTCAACCCCGCCCGCCCCGTGCTAGGCGACACGCTCTCGGTCATCATTTTGGGCGCAGCCAACGGCATCACGCCCACCGTCACGGTCGATGGCACCACCTATCAGGCGTTTATGCTCTCAGCAGGTCGTTACCGCGCGCTCATACCTACTAGCCCCAATACCAAACCGGGCCGCATGACGCTTGAAGTGAGCGGCCCTGATGGTACTAATAATATTGCGGTTAGCGTGGGCGATCGCAGCTTCAACACCCAATACATTACCCTTTCACCCGGTCGCGCCGAGCTAGAAGGCACCGACTACGAATTTGATCGATTAGACGAACTGCGCGCCCTGCGATCGCCTCAGCGCTACTGGAACGGCCCAATGGCAAAGCCCAGCAATGGATACGTCAGCTCTGAATACGGCAATCGCCGCTACTACAACGGCGTTTTTGCTGGAGACTACTACCACCGTGGCGTCGATTACGCAGCAGGCAACGGCTCCCCCCTCTACGCCCCCGCTGCTGGCCGCATTGCCCTCATTGGCAGAGTCTCAGACGGCTTCGAACTCAACGGTAACACCATTGGCATCGACCATGGCCAAGGCGTCACCAGCGTGATGATTCACCTCTCTGGCTTTGCCGTCAATGAAGGCGATATGGTCAAACAGGGCCAGCTCATCGGCTACATGGGCTCTACTGGCTTTGCCACCGGGCCAAACCTCCACTGGGGGCTTTTTGTTAACGATATTGCAGTCGATCCGGTGCCTTGGCGATACAACGGCGTGGAATAAGTCCGCTAGTGTTTTGGATTGACTAGCAGCGGGAATACTCGGAACGAAAGATTTATCTCAAGCATGGCGCTGTCATGGGCGTTGGCTTTGAGCATCTTACGGATAGTCTCCTGAATGGATTAGGTCAATTTTCCAACTCTATATAGCGGAATTATTAAACCGGAGTTTTATACCAGCATGAGTAGCATCGAAAAAATTGTTGAACAGGCATTGCAGGATGGCTACTTGACGCCTGCGATGGAAGCCGATGTCGGTCGCATTTGTGATACGGCCTCTGAGCTATCTATTGAAGAATATATGGCGTTAGATCGGCTGATGGGCTCGCTGCTCACAGGTGAGGTCGTCGCGGTTCCTCGCAAGCAGTTTATCAACGTGATGGAAGAACTGGTGCTCACCGAAGCCATTTCTCAAGTAGCTGAAGTAGAAGCTAGCAGCGAGAAAACGTTGGACTTGGGAGATGTGGCTGCCTACGCGCTCAACCGCCTGCCACCGCTGTACGCGACGACCGAAGAAGGTGCTAGCTACCAGCGCGATAAAGCCCGCGCCGAACTTTCGGATTTGATTTCGCAGCAGGTTGCCGAGTCGGTGGGTCGCAGCCTCAATCAGCCCGAATTCTTCCCCGAGCGCAAAGAAATTCAGCGCACTGAAGAGGGTGGGCTGCTCGGCCAGGTTAATCGGCTGCTCAAAGACTATGCCCACGACTTTGAGCAAAAGCCAGAAGCCGCTTAGTCGTCTCACTCAAGCAAAGACACCACTTGTAAAAGCATTATAAAAGCGACCGTTAAACCATTGCTGACGGTCGCTTTTGAGCGTTTTAAGGTGCTTTAAAGTGAGCGCTCAAGCGTCGCTAAAGTCAATCACGTCACGGTATTACTTTCACGGTAGTGCCTACATTGACAAGCTGATACAGCGCCTGAATATCCTTATTTTTCATGCGTACGCAGCCGTGGGAAACAGCTTCACCAATCAGCTCTTCTTGGTTCGTGCCATGAAAGCCAATTTGCGCCTGCCCATCGCTCCAAAAGCCAATCCAGCGATCGCCCAGCGGATTATCTGGGCCGGGGGCAATGGTTTCTTTGGTAATTGGATGCTGCCAAGCCGGATTTTCCAACTTATTAATGACCTTAAACTCGCCAATAGGCGTTTGCCAGTCGTCTTGCCCTACGGCAACTGGGTATATCACGGGGTCTTCACTGGGCACGCGAACTTCTAGCTGTCGTGACTTTAGCGATAGCACCAGCTCTACAGCGGCCTCTTGCATCTCTTGAGCCTGCGCTTCAGACCGCTGGACTTGTCCGAAAGGGAGCCAGCGGGATAGGTGAGCTAGCAGCGCTTCAGGCGGCTGACTATCATCAAAACTTAAAACGGTATCTGTGCTGGGGTGCGGAACGGTGTTGGGCGTAATCACAGGATCAGGAAAAGGGTTGCGCCATTCAAAAGCCGTCAGCGTCACGGCTGCGCCGAAGCACAGCGATACAAAACAACGGACGATAGGGGGTTGCCTACGCACAGGGGGTGACCTTTTAGCTTAGCTCAATCCTAGTGCATCCTTATTACACCTGACCTTGGTAAAATTAGGCTAGTGTGTTGAGTGACAAAAGAGAAGCGGGCCGTAAAGAGAGAATAAAATGGTTGTTAAACCAGATTGGCTGCGGGTAAAAGCGCCTCAGTGGGAGCGAGTCGGCAATGTCAAAGGCATTTTGCAGGACTTGGGCCTCAATACCGTTTGTGAAGAGGCTTCGTGTCCTAACATTGGCGAGTGTTTTAGCGTTGGCACAGCGACCTTTTTAATTATGGGGCCTGCCTGCACCCGCGCCTGCCCCTATTGCGATATCGATTTTGAAAAGAAGCCGCAGGCGCTAGACCCCTTAGAGCCTGTGCATTTGGCCGAAGCCGTTCGGCGCATGAAGCTAAAGCATGTTGTGATCACCTCGGTGAATCGAGATGACTTGCCTGATGGGGGCGTGAGTCAGTTCATTCGCTGTATTGAGGAAACACGCCAGGTTTCACCGGATACGACAATTGAGGTGCTCATTCCTGACTTATGCGGTAACTGGGATGCGCTAGAGACTTTGCTGCTAACAGGCCAGCCTGAAGTGCTCAATCACAATACCGAAACGGTGCCTCGGCTGTATCGCAAAACGAGGCCGCAAGGAGAGTATTTGCGCAGCTTGAAGCTGTTGGAAAAGGCACGAGCGATCGCCCCTTGGACTTACACTAAATCTGGCATTATGGTGGGCCTGGGCGAAACCGACGCCGAAGTTCGTCAGGTGCTCGGCGATTTGCGGGCTATAGACTGCGATATTGTGACCATTGGCCAATATTTACAGCCCACTCAAAAGCACTTAGGCGTAGATACTTTTGTCACGCCAGCGCAGTTTGAAGCTTGGCGAGCAGCAGGAGAAGAAATGGGTTTTTTGCAGGTAGTTTCTTCACCGCTCACGCGCAGTTCCTACCATGCCGAACAGGTGCGTCAGCTCATGAAAACCTTTCCAAGACACAATCCTCGATCAATTATGACCGCTGCGACAGCTCACTCGTGAGCTTTTGAGTGCTCTCCACCATGCTGATAGCAAACTCATCGAGTCGGGCGGAGAGCTTTTCGTCTTTTAAGGTGCCGTCGGCGGCGAATGCTTGCCATGCTTGACCAATGGCAATTTGCTCAGGAATGACCCAGGCGTGAACCCAGCGCATGATGAGCCTTAAGTCGTTAAGGGCATTGCTGTTGGGCTGACCGCCTAAAACGCTGATTGCACCGACGACTTTACCGCTTAGCTCTTCAAAGCTCATTAAATCCAAGGCGTTTTTAATCACGCCGCTGATGCCGCCGTGGTATTCGGGCGTTGCCAAAATGAGTCCGTCTGCTTGCATAACGGTCTTCTGCAAGCGTTCTACGTCGGGGTAGTCAGGGTACTCTTTGCCACCATCGCAAAAGGGTAGCGTCATCTCTTTTAGATCGAGCAATTCTGATTCAGCGCCTAGCGCCTCAACTCGCTGCATGGCTAGCGCGATCGCCTGCATACTGTACGAGTCGGTTCGCAAGCTACCGCAAATGCCCACAATTTTAACCATTGGTTTTCTCCGTATATTTACGCTCTGTCACTTGTGTTGCATTATCGCCTTTAAACCTTGGTCATAGGGGGGATAGACGATTCCTTTTTCGGTAATGATGGCCGTGATATATTCGGCGGGCGTGATGTCAAAAGCTGGATTGAAAACAGGTGTGCTATCTGGCGTAATCTGTTGGCCTTTGATTTCAGTAATCTCAGCGTCT
Source organism: Phormidesmis sp. (assembly GCA_049646385.1). GTDB lineage: Bacteria > Cyanobacteriota > Cyanobacteriia > Phormidesmidales > Phormidesmidaceae > Phormidesmis. Next base: position 11,389 of record JBARVS010000504.1, read on the forward strand.
GCCCGTTCCTCAATGTCGATTTCTTTGCCGCTGGCTAAAGCCATGTCTAGCGTACTGGTAGGGCAAGCGACGTAAAAAGGGACACTATGGGCGCGGGCGACCACCGACAGGTTGTAGGTGCCGATTTTGTTAGCGACATCTCCGTTGGCAGCGACGCGATCGCACCCCACCAAACAAGCATCAATTTTTCGGGTACTCATCACATACCCCGACGCGCCATCGACAATCACCGTATGCGGAATGTCATATGCCTTCATCTCATAGGCAGAGAGGCTAGCCCCCTGCAAGCGAGGCCGAGTTTCGTCTAAAAACACGTGAATTTGCTTGCCCTGCTCGTGAGCAATCCGCACAATGCCGAGCGCCGTGCCGTAGTCTACCGCTGCTAAAGCGCCCGTGTTGCAGTGATGAATCACCGTTGCCACATCAGGAATGAGCGCCTGGGCATAAGTGCCGAGCTGTTTACAAGCATCAATATCGGCCTGATAAAGCGCTTGAGCTGCTGTGAGCAACGCCTGCTTGATGGATTCCACCGTCGTATCTGAACTATCTGAGGCTGCGGCGGTAGCGGTGGCTAGCTGGAGTAGATGGGCCACTGCCCAGGATAGGTTAACGGCGGTGGGGCGGGACTCGATGAGGCGATCGCCCGCAATGTGCAAATGTGCCATCAGCGTATTGGCATCGGTTGCAAATGACTGAAAAGCCGCCAGCACCATGCCGAAAGCTGCGGTCACGCCAATCGCCGGGGCCCCGCGCACTACCATATTTTGAATGGCCTCGGCAACGGCTTTGTAGTCGGTGTATTCGCAGTAAGCAGCCGTGGCAGGTAGCTGCCGCTGATCGAGCAGTCTGAGTCGGTCGTTTTTCCATTCAATGCTGCGAAAGGCGCTCATAGTAGTCATAGAAAGTAGGTAAAAAGATCGCGACCGTTTTAGGAATACTGGGTCAAAGTGAGGTAGATAAAGTGAAGCCTACGACTATCTTCCCGTAATTGGGCACCGCTATGTCAGCTAACCGATCTCCGCTTGGCCCAGATACCCTAATGCCGAATCTGGCGGCGCGGTCTTCTCTCGTTCATCAAGATCGCTTCATTGTCTGCGGGCTTGGCAGCTTGGGTCAGCAGTGCGTGATTAATCTCAAAAAGTTTGACTATGACCCGTTCGAGGTCACCATCACCGCTATCGATCAGCATCCTATCCGTAGCTGGGAGGTTGATAATTTGCCGAGCCGTCTGGCAATGCCGCCTTTTGTGGGTGACTGTCGCCGGGAAGACGTGCTGCGAGCGGCGGGCATTGCTCAAAGTCGGGCGATTTTGATCGTGACCAGCAATGAAAGTACCAATGTGGAATGTGCGATCGCAGCTCGTCGGCTCAATCCCCATATTCAAATTATTCTTCGATCTTCTCGACATGGCCTCAACGCCTTGCTACAGCGTCAGCTCGGCAATTTTGTCGCCTTAGATGCCACTGAGCTGCCTGCGATGACGTTTGCGGTGGCTGGCTTAGGCGATGACATTGTGAGCGTTTTTACGATTGGTCGCCATCGATTTAGGGTGACAGAACGGTTTGTCTGTGCGGGCGATCCGCGCTTTGATCGGCAGCCCTTACAGCAGCTTCATCAGGGCTCCTTTCGGCTGCTCGATCTCAACCCGGTTAATCTGCCTCAGCAGCCAATGGGATGGGCGACGACGGCTTCTTCTATTTTTCATCGCTGGCAGCCGCACGTGCGAATTGAAGCGGGCGATCGCGTCGCTTACATGGAGGTAGATAAAGCCCCCGCCCCAGCTCGTGCGAACGGCAATTTGCTACCGACCTTGATGCAGTGGATAGATGACCTGCGCCATCGCAACTGGCAAAAGCAGCTCAGCGACCTGCGGCGCTCATCAGAAGAATCTTTGGGACGGGTGGCGGCGATTGTCTTTGTGATTGCCCTGTGCCTCTGGATAATCGGGACGCTTTTGCTGAAGTTTAGCTACTACGGTGAAGATGACCTCACCTGGGTAAAGGCAATTAGCCTGGGTGCAATTTTGCTGCTGGGCGGCTACGGCGATGTATTCGGCGGCTTTAGCGAACCCGTTACCCCTGGCTGGGTGCAGCTTGTGTGCCTGCTGATTTCTCTGTTTAGCATCCTGGTGGTGTTGGGCGTATTGGGCTTAGTGGCCGAGCGGCTGCTCAACTCACGCTTTGACTTTTTACAAAAGCGGCCTCGCATTCCGCGTAGCAATCACGTCGTGGTCGTTGGCCTGGGCCGAATTGGGCGTAAGGTCACTAGCCTGCTCGTAGAATTCAATCAGCCGCTGGTGGTCGTTGCCGCGACACCCCATTCACCCGAGCTATCGACTCAGGTGCCGCTGCTAATCGGCAATATTTTAGCAGAACTGCCGGCGGCTAATCTGGCCACGGCTAAGAGCATTATTGCCGTTACAGACGATCAAATGCTTAATCTCGAAGTGGCGCTGCTAGCGGCAGAAAAAACGCTCAGCCAAACCTTTTCGCCCGTTATCCGCACCCGCAACCAAACCTTTAGCGACAATTTAGCCGCGATGATGCCGCAAGCACAGGCTTTTTGCCCCTATGCTTTGTCCGCAGAAGCTTTTGCAGGCGCTGCGTTTGGCGAGAATATACTGGGCTTATTTCGGCTGAGCGGTCAAAATATCTTGATTACCGAATACGCGATCGCCCCCGGCGACACGCTAGAAGGTAGGCAGATGGGCCAAATTGCCTATGGCTATGGCGTGGTGCCTGTTTTGAGAGAAACCCGAGACCCTAAAGGCGATCTGCTGAGCGTGATCATGCCGAGTGACGATCAGTATTTGGCGGCGGGCGATCGCCTATTTGTCCTCTCATCTATCAACGGCCTGCGTCGCATAGAGCGCGGTGAGCGGACGCCGCCTCGTCGCTGGCAGCTTTTTGCCGATGTGCCTTCAAATGGCGCGATCGCCCCTGAGTTTTTGGCCGACACTGCTGAACTGCTCGCCAAGCTAACTGACTGCAAGCCTCAAAAAGCTCATCGCTTTATCTCACAGCTCCCGATGACGATGGATTTGAGCCTCTACGACTATCAAGCCGCTCGCCTGGTTCAAACCATGAAAGAACGCTTGCCTATTCGCCTTTCGCCCGTTCGCCACTGAGCAAATTATCAGACCTGAGCATCAAAAGAAGCGCGTTACTACGCGAAGCTCCTGATTTTAGGCCGCAATCAAGCCTACAATCAAACCTAACAAGTACGCAGATGCCGCGCTCATGCCTACCTTAAAAGATAGGGAATCTACTACCGACCTGCTGCCTGCCAACGCTAAATCTGCGCTGGCTGTAGCTTCAAAGCCCAGCCGTTGGCACAGTATTCGCAAGGCGATCGCTCAGCATCCTCAGCTAGCTCAGATCGCCCTTTTTCTAACAATCATCAGCGGTACGAGCGCTGTCTTACTTTGCATCCTGTTCAAAGGGGCTTGGTCAAGCCATCAGGATAATTTTGCAATTCTTAGCTCAATTGTCAAAATGGAGCTGGGTGGAGAAGACTCTAGAGCCATCAATAGCAATTCTGAACAGCTGATCACCCGTACTTTTGTCACGCTAGAACCGTCCCTTGAGGCCGATGGCTGGTCATGGATCAACCGATTCGGCAGCACCATGACCTATGGCAAGCAAGACCAGCGGCTAATTGCGTCCTGTAGCCCTTATTCACCGCTGTACATTATTTGTGACCTGAGCGAAATTCCGTAACGAGTCAAATTCTTATTTAATCTTTGTCTAAAATGTACGGTTCCACCCATAAAGGCTTTTATCGTCTATCTACGGGGTTGCTGTTAGGGTGCGCTATAGCAGTTGCTGGTTACTTTATTTTTTTCAATGCGGCCAGACAGGAAGATCGAGACCATACGCGATTGCTTATTAGCATCTTAAAACTAGAAGCCACTCGCAGTCCCGCTATAGTCATCACTAAAGAGCCTCCGGCTGTGTTGACTAAAAGTTTCAAAGATTTGGAAATGTACTTAGCTGATCAAGAATGGCAGTTAGTAGAACAGTTTGGTGGCACCGTTTTTTACCAGAAAAATGCCACAGGAAAACAGCTTAGTGCCTCCTGCGGCATGTATTCAGGATTTTACATGATATGCAATCTGTATGCCCTGCCATAGCTAAGCTCTGACTAGAACACAACTTAGGCGCTAAGCAGCGCGAGCGGGCGGCAGTGCAGGCGTTACGACTACTGGCTTAGGCACTAAAAACTCTCGGATCATACGGGCGATCGCTCTTTGAGCCACCCCATTCACCACCCGACGCCCAATATCACGCGCCTCTGGCTTAACAATCAGCTTAGGCACCACTGAGGCCAGCGTCGAAACATCTAACCCTGGCGTATTGCGCAAAATACCTAAAATGCGAATAGCCTGCTCCCAGCTCCCAGCATTTGGCGATGTGTAGCCCACCGCAGAGAGCTGATCATCACGGCTTTGCAAACGCAGCGTCCTAGAGATTTGCCCAGAGATCTGCTGAAGCAAACTGTAGCCCGCTTTATCTAGCTCTTTAGCTAGCTCGTCGGCAATTCGCACTCGTAAAAACTCACCCCGCTCAGAGAACAAGAACTCTATTGACTGATCAAGCACTTTATTCAAGTCATAATTGTCACTGTCTTTAGCATTTCTAAGCAGGTTCTCTAGTCGATTCCAGCGGAAGCTACCGTTTTGAAACAGCAGCGCCTGCAAAGACTCTCGAAGCTGAGGCGCAGGATCGGTCAGCAGTCGGCGCGATACGTAAGGATAAGCCTTGCTGAGCACCTTAAAGTCAGGATCGACCGTGATGGCAATGCCATCTAGCGTTACCAGTGAGCGAATGATTAGGGCGTAGTACGCAGGCACCCGAAACGGATACTCATACATCAGTGCAGAGAACTCATCCGTAATGCTTTTAAGGTTCAGTTCAGCAACGCTCGCGCCCAACGCATTGTTAAACACATTGGCCAAAGCTGGAATAATCGGTCGTAAGTCAGTATCCGGCGTCAAGAACTCTAGGTTCACGTAGTCTTGAGCAAGCCCTTCAAAGTCGCGATTTACCATATGCACAATCGCCTCAATCAGGCCATAGCGCTGATAGGGCTCTACCTCGCACATCATGCCAAAGTCTAAATAGGCCAGCTTGCCATCAGGCGTTACTAGCAGATTGCCGGGATGAGGATCGGCGTGAAAGAAGCCATGCTCTAATAGCTGGCGCAGCGAACACTGCACGCCCACCTCAATCACATGAGTAGGATCGATGCCCCGGCGATTAAGCTCATCTAGCTCGGTGAGCTTAATTCCTTCAATCCACTCCATTGTCAGCACGCGCCGCCCCGTGTACTGCTCGTAAATGCTAGGCACCAAAATTTCAGGCAAATAGCCGTATAGCTTAGCAAAACGCTCTGCGTTAGCACCTTCGTGGTTGTAGTCCATCTCCTCAAAAATGCGCGTACCAAACTCATCGACAATGCTGACTAAGTCGCTGCGAATCTGCTTGATATTGTTCGTCGCCCATTTAGCAATCACGCGGATAATGTAAATGTCCTTTGTGATCTGATCGGCCAAACCGGGGCGCTGAACCTTTACGGCAACGTCTTCGCCCGTTTTTAACCGACCTTTGTAAACCTGACCCAGCGAAGCCGCTGCAATAGGCGAAGGTGACAGATAGTCATAGATGTTTTCGGGCGGCTGGCCAAGCTCTTCTTCAATGAAGCGCATGGCAATTTCGTTGGGGAAAGGGGGAAGCTGGTCTTGAAGCTTCACCATCTCAGCCATGGCAGTTGGCGAAACCAAGTCTGGGCGGGTAGAGAGCGCTTGGCCAACCTTGATGTAAGCAGGCCCTAGCTTGGTCAGCATGACTCTAAGCCCGACGGCTCGCTTGGCTTCGTTAGCTTTCTGGCGTCCGGTCAACTTGTCCCACAGCAGGCCCGTAACGTAGCCTAAAGCCGTCCAAAAAATGCTGATGAGGCGAAACAAAATTTGGAAGGGGCGACGCTTGTAAAAGGACGCGATCGCCTCAGGGTCATACACCAAAATCTCTGCTAAAGACTTGGGCGGCATAGCAGGCGGCACAAACACATCATCTGAGATAGCCACTACGGGCGCTTCGACTGTGTTTGGCACAAAAGACGAGTCAGAAGAACGGCCTTGCAAATTAGCAGATAGATTAGGAGAAGCTACGCTCATAGAAATTCTTTGAGAGGGTTTGTCTGGTCAAGGATTGAGTCAAGGGAGCTTAACTATGCGACATTAATCGCGCAGAAATAAAATTAAAGAAAGTCATCAAAAATCACAATATGTAAACTATTGTATCAAGCTATTGAAATGCGTTGTCTATCTCAAGCTATAGAAGCGGCTCTTTTCTCACCTAGGCCCACAAAAAGGCCCGTGAAAAAACAGTAGAATTTATAGTGAAAACATCCGTACTATCTAAATTTTGGCTATTCTACTCACACACAACGGCACGTAGGGCTATGCTTTCTGCTTTAAAGATTGAGAATTTTGCCCTCATCGATCAGCTAGAGCTAAAGCTGAAGCCGGGACTTAACGTGCTCACGGGTGAAACCGGGGCGGGTAAATCTATTATCCTAGATGCCATTGATGCGGTGCTAGGGGGGAAAGCCTCCAACCGATGGGTAAGAACCGGCGCAAACAAAGCGCTAGTAGAAGCCGTCTTTGACGTAGGCGCTGACGATCCGCGCATTCACCCGCAAATTCAACAGTGGCTTAGCCAGCACGATATTCCAGCGCAGGGCAACATCCTCACCTGCCGTCGCGAACTCACAGCCAGCAAAGGATCGGTGCGCAGCCGCTCGCGGCTCAACGGCGTCGCCGTTAAAAAGCCTGAAATGGAGGATCTGCGCCGTTTGCTAATCGAAATTACAGCTCAAGGCCAAACTTTACAGCTCGGCTCACCCGATCTTCAGCGCGATTGGTTAGATGGCTTTGGCGATCGCCAGCTCATTGAACAAAGGCAAAAGGTTGCTAGCGACTACGAAGCAGCCACAGCCGCTAAAAAGCAGCTAGACACCCGCCGCCAAGCCGAACAGCAGCGAACCGATCAGCTCGATATGTTTGAGTTTCAAAATAAGGAGCTGAGCGAGGCAGCCATCGCAGCGCCTGACGAGCTAGAAGCCCTTCAAATAGAGCATCATCGCCTTAGCCATAGCGTAGAGCTTCAGCAGCAAAGCTATCAGAGCTATCAAATTTTGTACGAAAATGACAGCGGCGGTGCTTGCGCTGATCTATTGGGCCAAGCAGAGACCATTTTGAGCGACATGCTGCGCTACGACCCTGAGGTTGAGCCTATTTTAGAAATGGTAGGTGAGGCGATCGCTCAAGTTCAAGAAGCAGGCCGCCAAATTAATGCCTACGGCGAAAACATCGAAACCGATCCGCAGCGGCTCGAAGAAATTGACCAGCGCATAGCCCAGCTCAAACAGCTTTGCCGCAAATACAACCGCGACTTGCCCGAGCTGATTGACTACTACCAGGAAATTCAGGCTTCGCTAGCAGCACTCCACGGCGACGGCCAGTCTATTGACGACTTAGAAGCCGCCTATCAAAGCAAGCAAAAAGCGCTAATGGAAAGCTGCCATCGGCTGACAAAGCTCCGTCAGGCCGCTGCTCAGGCGCTAGAAAAAGATCTAATTGCCCAGCTTAAGCCGCTGGCGATGGAGCGGGTTAAATTCAAGGTGGATATTCAGTCTCAAGCCCCTACCGTTAACGGCGCTGATCTTGTTTCATTTTTGTTTAGCCCTAATCCAGGCGAGCCGCTGCAGCCGCTGGTTGAAATTGCTTCTGGGGGTGAAATGAGCCGATTTTTACTAGCGCTCAAGGCTTGCTTTTCGCGGGTCGATCCGATTGGCACAATGGTATTTGACGAAATTGACGTGGGGGTTTCGGGTCGGGTGGCGCAGGCGATCGCCGAAAAACTCTATCAGCTAGGCCGACAGCATCAGGTGCTTTGCGTCACCCATCAGCCCCTAGTTGCAGCCATGGCCGATGCCCACTTTCACGTTGGCAAGCATGTCGTTACCCTAACTCAAACCGTCGCCGCCCAGACAGCCGCAGCAAAAGCCCACGCTAAGGCCCAAGCACAGACTGCTGTTGAAACAAACGGCAAGTCAAATAGCAAATCTATAGGCAAAGCCGATCCTGTAGAATCAAGCGGCTCAGAGCGCACCATTGTCAAAGTTACGCCCTTAGATCCTAGCTCTCGACGGGATGAGCTAGCTCAACTAGCAGGCGGCAGATCCCACAGTGAGGCGATCGCCTTTGCTGACGCCCTCCTGCAGCAAGCCGAAACAATTCGGCAGGCGGGGTAGCTCGCAGGCCATCAGGCTTTACTATTAGCTTTGTTGTTACAATGCTCAGCGTTTTGTGAACCTACTAGATCTTGCCTTTGGCCCCACAGAAAGCCTTACACAAAGCCTCCACTGGTTAGGCGTAACCATCGAGCCCGTCCTAAAAAGCGCGGAAATAGAAAACCCAGCCATAGAAGAAAACCTCCGCCAGTTTTTATTGGTGCTATCGGTATCGTTGGGGGTCGCAACCTTATCGCGAGTGCTCAGCGTCCTGCGCAATATTCCCTACACTTTGCTTTTGCTCCTCGTGGGGCTAGGGCTCGCCGTTGTTGATGTTCGCCTAGTTAGCCTTTCTCCCGAACTCATCCTCTTTATATTTCTGCCGCCGCTGCTCTTCGAAGCCGCCTGGAATATTCAGTGGAGCCGTCTCAAAAGCGATCTCGTCCCCATCCTGCTTTACGCTATTTTGGGCGTGATCATCTGCGTTGGTGGTCTAGTGTTTGGCCTACAGCAGGTAGCGGGTGCCTCACTTGCCACCGCCTTACTGGTCGGCGCTAGTCTCTCTGCTACCGATCCGGTCTCGGTCACGGCGCTTTTCCGCGAGCTGGGCGTTGATAAACGACTCACTACGCTGATGGAAGGCGAAAGCCTCTTTAACGACGGCGTTGCCGTAGTTGCCTTTAACCTCCTGTTAGGGATTGCACTCGGCCTCGAACAGTTTGATGTGCCGGTCACCATCGCTCGATTTGCCCTGTTCGTCGGGATAGGCATCAGCTTAGGCGGGCTGATCGGCTTCGGCATTTCCTTCTTAACGCAGCGGTTCGATATTCCCCTCGTTGAGCAATCATTGACCCTAGTATCAGCCTACGGTACCTACATCGTTGCCGAGCAGCTGGGCGGCTCTGGCGTTATTGCAGTGGTGACTACTGGCCTAATTCTAGGCAACTTCGGCTCTCGCATTGGCATGAACCCGCGAACGCGCCTAGTGGTCTCAGAATTCTGGGAATTTTTAGCCTTTTTTGTTAACTCCATTGTGTTTTTGCTAATTGGCGATCAGGTTCGGTTTGAGGCGCTGATTGAAAATAGCGACACTATTTTTATTGCGATCGCCATCATCCTCACTGCCCGCGCAGCCAGCGTCTTCGGTCTGGGCGCTGTCAGCAACTTCATCACCCCCGGTGAAAACATCTCCATGTCGGGCCAAACCGTTTTATGGTGGGGCGGCCTGCGAGGATCGGTCTCCGTTGCCCTAGCCCTGAGCGTTCCTGAATCTTTAGCGCAGCGAGAAGAAATCATTGCGGTAGTTTTTGGCGTGATGCTTTTCACCCTATTGGTGCAAGGGCTCACTACCCAGCCGCTACTCTCCTGGTTAAACCTGCTAGGCGATCAGCCCACCCGACAAAAGCACACGCAGCTCATCGCCCATCGCGTAGCCCTCAACCGCGTACTTGATCGGCTCAAGCAGCTCATTGATCGCCAAGAAGTTGACGAGGAGTTCGCCAAATATCAAATAGCCTTAGTAGAAGGCCAGCTAGAAGAAATTCAAGAAGATTTAGCAGCTTTACAGCGATCTAATCCAGAAATACTTGTCTATGCTGCCGAGCAGATTCGAGATGAGCTACTGGCTATTGAGTCAGATACCTACGCTGAGT
>JBARVS010000505.1:0-16554 GCA_049646385.1 Phormidesmis sp.
TCTGCACTTGCCGAGGCCAGCGCTAGTCCATCCGGGCTAAAGGCAATGCCTCGAACAGTGCCCGTATGACCTTTCAGCGTTGCTTTCAAATCTCCCTTTGCGTTCCATAATTTGATGGTTGTGTCGCCGCTGCCAGTGGCAATAAGCTGACGGTTGGGGCTAAAGGCGATCGCGTCAATCTTCTCCTCATGCGCCTGAAACGTTTTTATCCCAGTCCCGTCGCTTTGCCAAAGCCGAACCTCTCCATCTTCTCCCGCAGAGGCTATGTGTTCTCCATTTGAGCTAAAGGCAACCGCATTGACCGCGCTGCGATGTCCGGTTAGCGTTGCGATCGCCGTCCCATCTGTTCGCCAAAGCCTGATCGTTTTGTCATCACTAGCCGAAGCAATTGTTTGATTGTTGGGGCTAATTGCTAGCCCCCAAATTTCTGAGCGATGACCTTCTAGGATTTTTAGCAAAGTCCCCCCTGGCTGCCACAGTCTAACAGTGCCATCCTGACTGGCAGAGGCGATGAACTGGCCACTGGGACTGAATACAGCGGCGGTAGTACCTGCTGTGTGGCCGATCAAACGGTTTTTCTCATCAATTTTAGAGACGGCCTGCCGCAGAACTGTTTCAACGTTTGTTTTAGTTTCTCGATTTGACCCTAGCAGCATCTTTAATCCATGCTGGGCTTTGAGGGCCGCAACTAGCGAGTCTAAGTGCTGATTTGAGAGGAATAGGGCTTCTGAAGTCGTGGCGATCGCGCTTACCTCACTCAGCTGAGCCCGCTGAGCATTCCACCCAGCGATCGCCATCAAGCTTGAGGTAGCCAGCAGACCCAAGGAGAGCGCACCCACCGTCAGCCGCCGCCTACGCTTTTGCTGCTGTTCTATCTTTTCGCGCGCCGCTACACTCTGTTCTACAAATGCTCTATCTTTTTCACTCAGCTCATCCAGGCGAGCGTCATACCAGTTTTGAGCGTCTGTTAGCTGCTTCCCTCTCAGCAGCGCCGCCTCTTCACGCTCATCTTTCACCCACTGGCTTCTAGCACGGCGTAAATCTTCTTGCCAGCGGCGAAACTCACCGTCTATCTGCAACCAGTAGGCCAATCTTCCCCAACGCTGAATTAGCGCTTCGTGAATAATCTCAACGGTTTCTTTCTCTGTCATTAAGCTGTAGCTAGTAGTCACCAGTCGTGCAGAAGCTAGCTTGGCCACTAAGCCCCAATTAAGGTCTCCTACATCCTCTTGACTAGCCAATCGGCGGGTTGCCCGATTGCCAGCGCCCGGTTCTATTAACTGCATAAAAATGCGCTGCATTCTCTTTTGATCGTCCGAAGAGAATTGAGCATAGCTCGCTTCTGCATGGTTCGCCAACGCTTTTTCTATGCCGCCGATGGCCTGATAAGCCTGATGGGTTAAGCGTCCATTGCTTTGTTGTTCCCACAGTTCGGCAAGGGTGAACTCTAGCATTGGCAAGCGTCCAGCCTGCTCCCAGGTTGATTGAATGAGCAGCTCAGTTAGGCCGGGTTCTAGCGTGACGCGCACTTTGGCAGCGGGCTGAGCGATCGCCCGTTTCAACTCTTCTGACTGCATTGGCCCTAGATTGTATATTCCCGCTTGCAGTGCATCGCTCAATCGGCGATCGCTCAGCGCCTCGCCGTAAAAATCTGCCCGCAGCGTCAGCAACAGAGTGAACTCAGGCGCAGACTGTACGGCAGTTAACAACAGATCTATAAACAGCGCCCGGTCTTCCAACGAACAAAGGGTATAGAGTTCTTCAAACTGATCGATAATCAGCAGATGCCGCCCTGATCGCTGAACTAACGCGCTGCCCAGCCCTTGGTTGTCCTGCTGAAGGCTAACGGCCAGCTCAAGCACCTTCAAGCGAAGCGTTTGGCTATCTTCTGGCTCAAGTTTTTCTGCCTTGAGCTTTTCTGTCAGCAAGGCTTCAGCTAAATTATCGAAAGGATGAGAGCCCGGACGACAGGCTATAGTTTGCCAGCCCTTTTGCTGCATCTGGGGTAGCAAGCCTGCAAACACAATTGAAGACTTGCCGCTACCAGAAGGGCCAACAACAGCGACAAAAGGCTGTTGAACGACAGCCGCTAGCAAGTTCGCTGTAGACTGTTCTCTACCAAAGAACAGATGAGCATCAGCAGCTTTAAAAGCAGCAAGACCTCGGTACGGACAGGCAGGTTTTCCGCCTAGCTGAAACCACGTAGACGGCTCTACCGCTGGATTTTGACAGAGTACAGGAAGCCACGACGCACCTGGAAACTCGTTTTCTAGCCCCTGTAGCCGATCTCTAGCCTGCCTGACCGCCTGATAAAGAGATAGTTTTTCGCTGGCAAAGGCTCTTAAAAAGTGCTGAAGAAAAAGCTGTGCCACCCGATTGGGTACAGGCTCGCGCATAACGATGACCTGCGGAATCTGTAGCTGGCCGATTGCCCTGGCTAACCCGATACCATCGCAGGAGTTGAAAATAGCGAGCTGCAAGCCTTGAGCGATCGCGCCTTTCAACCCTTTTTCCAACTGCTCAATAGTCAAACTATTGCCCGAGGATTCTTCATTGATGTACAAACGTCCCGTTTCGCCTTCGCTCTGGCTATGCCCAGCAAAAAAGAGAATGTCCCACCCAGCCTTGTCCCAAAGCTGTTGGTCAAAAATCTGCCTAGAGGGTGCGACTAAAAAAACCGCCTCAACATCAGGAATTGATTGCAGTAGCTGGCGTTCAGGCTCTGTATCAATACCCTTGCCACCGCCCACAATTGCTAAAATTCTAACCTGTTTTCTATTTTCTCTGACAGCTTCTGGGCGCTTGTATTGCGGCTGAGCGATCGCCATTTCAGCTTTAGGATAATCTTGAAAGAAATTCCAGCAGTTCCAGGGCAAGCGCAGCAGCAGCTCGCTATCGGTTTCAAAGATGACGCGGATGCTATCAGTGGGGTTAAGGTGCGATCGCAGCTGTCTTTCAATCGGCAGCAGTTCTTCAGAACTCAACCAGCGATTTATCTCTCGCTTAAGCTGATGGCTCAGCTCTTCAAAGCTCTGTTGCGAAACTTGAGTAACCCCGCCCGAGTCAATTTCTAGGCCGTCAATTTCTAGCCCATCTTCTAGCTTACTTTCAGGCGGTAGCCTTAACACTCGCCGATCCGACAGCGCCCGGTAAGTAGACTGCCAGATACGATAGACCTCCACCATCTCTGGTGCGGGCGGTAGCGCACCCACAAACTGCTCTGCCCGTGGCTGCGTGTCTGACCACAGGCGAGCCGTTATATAAGAGAACCCCTCAGTGAGCGATCCCCTGCCTAAATTAATGACAACAGTTTTACTCACCCGACAATTTCACCTGTTAGCTTCACCACCTTTTTACCCGTTAGCTTTACCTTACAGCTCAAATGCTTCACTCACTTTAACCTCATCTAGAGACACTTCAACCGTAAAGCGAATACCTGGTTTGCCTTTAAACGACCTGAGCTGAATATAGCTATCTCGATCTCTAGCCGTTACCGCCTGCAAAACGTCGTCTGTGCTAGAGCGCAACGTAACCGTTAGTCCCGGCGATAGCGTTGTTTCTTTACCAGCAGGCAAAATTTGAACGTTAATCCTAATTTTCTCTGCTTCAGGAACAACTGTAATAAGCAGTATAACTGGGCAATCGTTTAGCTGTATACCCAAATTAATCAGCTTTCCGCCTTTAGCCGCAGCCCCATTTTGCCGGGTATTCCATGCCAAATTTGCCTCCGGATTTGCTAGGTCATCCAAGGCTTTCCAACCTTCTGAGAGAGCTGTTTTCAACCACTGGCTCAAACAGGTTACAGCCGTATCGACTGTTGAAGAACTTGCTACTGTTGTTGTTGGCAATAAGACTTTACTAGGATGCGAATATTGAATATAGCCCAGCAGGTGATTTATCTCTGCATCTAAAAAAGAGAGTGGCAGCAAATAGTGATTGGGTAGTGATGAAACAGTTCGTTCAAGCTGCTGAATTAGCTCGTCATAACGCAAGCAGCCCCTAATCACAGCTTCCTGCTGATCTTCTAAAACCTCTATAGCCACATAGCAATGCGCTGCTAGCTCTGGTCGTTCTACAGCGCTTTTAGACAATCTAATCACCTCATCCAAAACATGCTCTGTCGATAAAATGCACAGCCGAAAACCCTCTACGTTAAGATAGCCAACTTCTGTATTTTTGTTTGTGCTTTTAGGAGAGATAGTTTGAATACGAGCAGCGGGCAGCTTGTCTTTTATCCATTCTTCAAAGGCGAAGAGCGCTAGGGCTGCGATGTAGGCTTGCCAGCGTTGGGATTCGTCTGTAGCGCGATCGCTGCTCTCTTTAGCCCGTGCAAAATGTGCTGGCTCTAGCCAAAGCGTTTCAGGAGGCAAACAACGTAAGTGAGTAGAATTCATAGGATGATTGGCTGTAGGCGGTTTATTGAGTGGAGCAGTCTAGATAGTGAATGAGCGCCTGAGCGTAGGCGCTGTTTAGAGAACGGTTTTTTCCGGCTTTGGTTTCGCTAATCGCTTCTGTAAAAAGCTTGCGATCAAGAAAAGCCTCAATCTGTTCCATCAGCATTTTAAGATAGCTGGGCTCGGCGGGCGTAGAGACCAAGTCTTTCTCCTGTGCTTTGTGAAGAATGGGTGCTAGGAGCTGCTGAGCCATCAACCGTCTAACCCCGCTCAGCAGTTCACCGGGGTTGAGAATACGCCGGGTTTGATCCCAACTGCTCGTACCGAGCTGGGGGCCAATGTCCTTAAGAGAGATTCCCTCTTTGTAGTAGCGCTGAAGGCCAAGCCTGTAGCTGGCGGCAAAGGGTGAATATTTTTTGCTTTTTTTAAGCCGGGTGATTTGATTTTGCACGGCTTGTTCAATGGCAGTGGTTAAGGCGATCGCCAGCTGTTGCTCCAAAAAGCTCAAAAAGTCCTGTTCCTCTATTTCCAACTCGTCTGTTGTATCGGCGGGCAAATCGGCTCTCAGCCTATAGCTGCCCGTTTCTACATCCTTTATCTCTAGCGGTTCTCTGGCATTCCAAATGTCAAACGCTCTCAGCTGCGCGGCAATTTGCTTAAGTGCTTTGAATAGCTCAGATGAGCTGCCAAAGTGCAGATCTTTTGTATGCAGATATGTATTCATTTCTGCTAGCTGCTTTGCTGTAGGATCTTTGCAGCGACTGAATTGTTTTTGCGCTCTGCGATCGCGCCGATAAACCGCATGAAATGCCTCTACTATAAGCCGATCTGCTCCGGTCAATCGCTCCTTTTGATTTTCCTGAATTCGATTCAAAAGCGTCCAATCGCTAAACGACTGAAAGCCAAACTCTGATAGAAATTTTTTCAGCTCTGGATGTTGCTTTGTGCGCAAAAAAGCCCAGTTATCCAAGCTCATACTTGAGGATAGACCGTCTTTGTAGGTTCTGAGCACTTCAACTGAAAAAATCTTAAAGCTTGAAGATTGTCGTCGATTGCTGCCTGCTATAACTCGTTGAGACTTATAATCATCATCCAAAATCACTAAGGATTGGCCATCGTCGTTAAGAACAAAAGGCAATAGATCTTGATAGCTGAACGCTTTATTCCCTGAGAATAGACTGTCAATTTTTTGGCAGGCTTTAAGGATAGGATCAGAGACATAGCAGCGCAGACAAAGGCCAGCGTGAGCGCGGTGCTCTTGAGGACTATCGGTATTTTTAAATAGTGACAGCAAAGCGTGCTGAATGTCTCTAGGCTGAGAGGTTGGTGATAGCGCTTTTGCTTTTTCACCTTTTTGTTCTGATAGCGCTTGAGTGCAAAACGCTTTAGCAGAAGTAATATCTTTGTTCTGATAGCGCTTTCTATTATCGCTGGGGCTAATACACCACATGCTCCAATATCTCGTCCAATGCCCTGATAGCGTTGCCATGTCTGTGCACCTCTGTTAATAAAAGCTTATATCTGAGGATAATTATAGTTAGATGTTGAGGAATCGAGCTAATGCAGCGTTATTCTAAGTTTGAGCTTTCGAGCGCTCGTATATTCTTGCAAAGGGGGCGAGTTCTCTCATAAGCCAATCTCTCGCTCTGCTGCTGGCTCTGCTGCTGGCTATAGTCAGCAATCAAAGCGCAGCCTTGGATACGTAAGTCTTGAAAGTTTTCTAGCGGCCATAGGTAAGCGGTACCATCCTCAGCTAGCGTGACTATTGCCTGGTGGATCATATAGATTTTACGAATAGCTGAACCTGGATGCGCGCTCCAGGCTGAAAACGCCGCTTGCGTTGCCAAATCCCATAGCTGTAAATTACCTACGCTGTCGGCAGAGGCAAGAAACTTGCCATCGTCGCTAAAAGAGACCGAGTTAACCTTTGCCGTGTAGACCTGAAAAACTGTTCTTTTCCTAGAAAATTCTGGCTCATCCGATTCTGGCTCTCTCGATTCTGGCTCATCCAATTTTTGCCCACTAGATAAACCCCATACGCGAACAGTTCCATCTTCTCCAGCGCTGGCTATCTGCTGACCATCAGGACTAAAGGCGACGCTGCGAACAGCTCCCAAGTGTCCTTCTAGCTGCTGCTGCATTTCTCCTTGTAAATTCCATAGGCGAATAATTCCGTCTTCTCCTGCTGTCGCTATTTGCTGCTCGTTAGGACTCAGCGTAGCCGTTAAAAGCCCTGTAGAACCAGCGCTCCAGATAGCTGGCGCTTGACTAGCTGAGGTTGGCGTTTCAAGATTCCACAGATAAATCAGGCCGTTGTCTTGTGCGCTCATTAGGCGCTTCTCGTCAGCGCTAATTTCTAGACTTTTGATCGATCCTGGCTTCCTATCAAATAGCTCATTTGTGAGTCTATCGGGCAGTCTGTCGGGCAGTCGTGGCTCAGACAAAAGCTGGCCTTGAGTAGTTTTTAGGAGAACTTTGTTATCTTGGGCGATCGCAACTTTTTCTCCTTTTGGGCTAAGCGCGATCGCTCTCACCCCAGCCGACTCTTCCCACGCTTGTAATACTTGGCCTTCGCTCAGTATACGAACTGTTGTATCGTTTAGGATTGCAGCTATTTTTTGGTTTTTTTGGCTAGCGGCGATCGCCCCAATTGCAAAAATTCTGCCGCCTTGCGAACTATTCAGCCTTACCTGCTGCTGGTGAAAGTCCCACAGGCGCAGGGTGCCATCATCACCGCCGCTCACCAATTGCTGAGAGTCGGGCGCAAAGCTCACAGTGCGAACCGGGCCTTGATGACTTTGCAGCGTCGTCAGCAGCTTTCCCTGCGCTGACCAAAGACGGATAGTTCCATCTCCTGAGGCACTCGCCAGCTGCGGGCTCTCCGGCTGATCTTTTGCTTGGCGACCTGGGCTAAAGGCCAGCCCCCATACTCGTCCCTGATGCCCCTGAAGCTCGTCAATAGGTTTAGCTTGCACGCTTCCATCTTGCACTCTCCACAGGCGTATCTGGCCATATTGTCCGGCGGTGGCGAGCTGCTGCCCGTCTGGGCTAAACCGAACAACATGCAGCTCTCCCTGCTGTGCTTGCACCTGCTGCAATTGCTTTCCCTGCAAGCTCCAGCGGCGAAACGTACCGTCGTCAGAGGCGCTCACCAGCTGCTGAGAGTCTGGGCTAAAGGCCAAGCTCCAAACGGCACCCTGGTGACCCGTTAAAACAGCCTGCGGCTGAAGAACAGGCGCAATCTGCTGCAAATCCCACAGCCGCACGCTCAAATCCCGGCTGGCAGTCGCGAGCAGTTGCCCGTCTGGGCTGAAGCTAAGCCCCAGCACAGCAGCCGTATGTCCTTTTAAGTCGGCTAGCAGATCTCCTTGTAAATTCCATAAACGAACAGATCCCGCCGCGCCTGCAGTCGCAATTTTTTGTCCATCGGGGCTAAAGCCAACGCTTAAAATCGCCCCTTGTTGAGCCGCCCACTGCAGTTGCTTTTGTCCTTGCCAGTCCCACAATATAACGCTGCCGTCTTCTCCCGCGCTTACTATCAGCCGTCCATCAGGGCTCGGGCTGCTGCGGGTTGTCCCTTGATTAGTCTCAAGTCGGTTGCGCTCTTTAACCTCATACACAGCTTTTTGCAAGGTGCCTCTCACCTGCTCGCGTAGCTGACCATCAGGATGGAACGCTCGGAGTAAAGGCTGGTCAAAAACCTGGGCGGCTTTGAGGCTGTCATTGAGTGCGTCTAACTGCTGGCCTGCTCTAAAGTTCACCTCCGCTGAGTTTCTCAGGGTTTGTATTTGGCTAATCTGGTCGGCTCTGCGGGCGACTAAGGTTGCAATCAGCAGCCCGCTAAGCGAAAAGATAACCGCGATCGCCAGCCGCCATCGCCAGCTTGTGGTTCGCCGCTTTAGCAATACGCTTGCTTGAATAAACTCTTTTTCAAGCCGATTGAAGCGGTGGTGATCGGTGGTTAAGTCCTGTTGAAAGATGTCGAGGTAGGGACTGGTATGCCAAAGAAACTGCTGTGGTGAATTAGGAGAATGATTCTCTAAATCAGAGGAGTCGCGATCGCGCCGCACCGTTTTTATTCGTCTCCACACCTGAGCGCCTAGCTGACTTAGCCCACGCTCAACCGTATAAAAAGCGCGATCTATGCTATTGAGCAAGCTATTGAGAAAAGGTTCGGCGCTAGCTCGCAGTCTGTTGCGCGGTGAGGTGACTGCCGTTTGAGCGCGAGCCAAATTTTCATTTGTGCTTTTGTAAGAGAGCGTGCGATCGCGCCATTCTGCCGCCGCTGGGGTCAAGCGCCGCTGTAAAATGAGATTAGCTTCTTCTGCTTGTTTCCAGTCCAACAGCTTTTGCCAGCCCAGCATCAGCGCATCGTGAGCGGGTTCTACATAGGCTTGGCCCTCAGGCGTTTTACCTTCTACCAGCAAGCGAGCCGCCGAAAATTGTTTTATTACCGTCTGTACGCGCTGATGCTCTAGGGCTGGATAGTCCAGTTCAGAGAAAGGTACGCTTCGACGAGCCAACTGCGTTCCCCCAACGGCGACCATTCGCAGCATCACGTTACGAATGGTGGTGGCATAGCTCGCGTCAACATCCACGAGCGTTTGATACTCATGATCGGCCCGCTGAGTCAGGCTACGAGCAACGCCGCCAAGCGCCTGATAGTCTGCTTCTGTAATTGTTCGCTCAATCAGCTCGCCTCGTCCTTGGGCAATCTCCTGACGCTTCAAATATTTTAGATACAGTTCGCTGAGCGTAAAAGACAGCAGCGGCAGCGCGCCCGGTGTGTCTGCTACTTCATCAATAATTTGATCGACCAGGGGCTGCTGAGGACTATCTGATTGAAAGTAGATAACTCGCTGAGAAGCGGGTTGAACAATGGCCTCACGCAGCTCTGTTCTATTCATCGGCGGCACCATAAACCGCGCGGCGCTCCAATAGGGATTGAGGGCGCTCTCTTGAAACTGAGGCTCAAAGTCTGAACGAAGGGTAATGACGAGCCTCAGCTGATTGGGATGGGCTGCGATCGCCCGCGCCAGCGCTGTTAAAAAAATCTCTTTTTCCTGACGGTTGGTGCTCAGCGTTATGACCGCCTCAAACTGATCGATCACCAACAGACATTTTTGCTGAGAATGCTGCTCGCACCAGCGCGTCAAATCATCAGCCAACGATCCCGATTCTCCTGCTGGATTTTGAGCGAGCGATCGCCGCAATGACGCCACTGGCGAACGGCTAAAACGCACTGGTGGTAAAATGTGCCAGCGCTTTGACAAAGCACTTTCATTCACTCGCTTTAGTCTGGGAATAAGGCCAGCTTTAACCAAGCTAGACTTACCGCTTCCAGAAGGGCCCAGCACGACAGTCAAAGGCTGCTGATCAACAGCTTGAGCCAGCTTTTCGCTCAGCGCCTGCCTGCCGAAAAATAGATCGCTGTGGGCGGGCTCAAACGCGGCTAAGCCTCGGTAGGGATTTTGAGATTTATCTAACTTGGGAGCGGGCGGAAGATTGAGCCGATGCCCCGGCGATAGAAAAATATATTCTCCCTTATCGTGTTTTTGTAGCGGCCAGATACCCGGCGTTTGCCGCTGCTGGTGCTTTTCGGTAGTCGGCTCGACGCATTCTCTTAAATACAAATAGAGTTCAGTCGCTGTAATAACACCATCGCCCGCAGGCACACCCTTTTTAGCAGGCGGATAGATGTCGGCTTTGCCAGAGAGCGCGTCAAGCAGGGCCGCTGCAAAAGGAGAATGATGGCCGATTTGTCCCCGCAGCGAGCTAATCGATAGGGAATCCAGTGCTTTTTGATCGTAGGCGGCAGAGGTGATGATTTGCCAAGCGGGATCTTGAATGAAGCGATCATAGCGCTCTTTGTGAATGACAGTTGGAATATGGCCGATATCGCGCGTGCTCGACCAGCGAAAAGCGCCCGCAAAGCAACAGTCGAGAATGCCTAAAAAATGTCGGCAGGGTAGCCTGCTCAGTGCAGCTTGCAGCATGGCCATAGAGAGATAGCTGCTGGTATCTGCGGCCCTAGCATCTTGAGGAATCAAATATCCTTCTGGGCCATCGTCGCCATTGAGGGCAATACCATGGCCAGCAAAGTAAAAGAACAGGCGGCTCTCTGGTTGAATCTGCTTGGGTAGAATAGTCGTCAACAGATGCTGTAGATTCGCTAGCTTGGCTTGGTCATTGGTTAGCTGTATCACCTGATAGTGATGGCGCTGTTGAAGGGTTTGGGCGATCGCTCGAACATCGCTAACGGCTGTGCGCAGCGGACTAATGCCCTGACCGTAGCGATCAATGCCGATGATAATTGCAGTGTTTTGAGAAAACTCAGGCATACGCCCCTCTAAACTACGCCACTATAATTTATCTCAGCTTTGGACAATGCGCTGAATCTTACAGTCAACCTTGGGGATGACGTTGCGATCGCGCCCATAAAGCGCAGAATTTTCTCTCAGTTCCAATCTTTATAAATGGGGGGCGATCACAGGCATATTAGCGCGTACTCAACTTAGTTTATTTTTTAATTCCCCCAACTTGTTGATCAGGCTATTGGCCTTAGGGTCTTTACAATCTTCGAGGGCTCTAATGGCTGGCCCAATTTTATTTTTTATCGCTCGCAGGTTGCCACCATTTTTAAGCGCATGCTTTCCCTCGGCTAGCAAATTGGTCGCCGCTACAACTGCGCTGTGGGTATCTTGATAGCCGTTCATAACTGTTCCTCTAAATCGAATGTTGTTTTTGCTTGTTTGTTTTTGCTCGTCTATCTTCGCTAGCTCAGCGATCCGAACAGGGGGAAGCTCTTGCAGGCGTGGTTTGGTGGAAATTATACAGCCACTGGCAACCCGATTTCAAGAGAGTCTCGGGTGCCAAGCTGCGGATAATAACGCTTGGATAGTCAGACGAAGCAATCATTTCTCCATGAGGGCTCAAGGTAATGTCAGTAATATCTTGATTGTGACGATACAGGGTTTGCAGCAAATTGCCGCTCGTGTCCCATTGCTTAATTGCGCCGTCTGTTCCTCCTGAGATTAAAAAACTGCTGTTGGGTATGAACTTCACTGCGTTCACCCCTTCTCTGTCGGCGCGAAACTTGTAAATAGGTGACGTGCTCTTCAGGTTCCACAGATGAATAAATCCGTCTTCGCTAGCTGAGGCAATTGTGTTGCCCTCTGAGCTGAAGCTAATATCTAGAATAGCGGCTTCTATAGGTTCTTTTAATTGATGCGATTTATTATCTAAATGCCAGATTCTCAGCGTTTGATCTCTACCGGCTGAAGCAATCACTTTTCCATTAGGGCTAAACTCTACGCTCGTCACAGCGCCGTCACTGGCAAATTTTGCTAGCGGCCTGCCCGTTAAGCTCCACTGCTTGATGGTTGTATCCAGGCTTCCAGAAACAATTGTTTTACCATCGGGGCTAAAGCGAAGGCTAGTCACAGATGCTTGATGTCCTTTCCAGCTAGCTAGAGAGTCTCCTATCAGCGTTGAGATTGTGATCGTTCCATTGGCGTCGGCGCTGGCGATCGCACCTCCCTGCGGGCTAAAGGCAATTTCAGTAATATCGGCTGCATGAGAGCGCACTTTACGCCTTTGTGTGCCATCGAGCCGCTGTAGATAGAGGTGCTGATTTTGAGCGATCGCCACTGCTTCACTATCTGCACTAAAGCTCGGATCTGTCCCGGTCATGTCAAAGGCGGCTCTATCCAGCTGCCACAGCCTCACGCTGTTGTCCTTACTGGTTGAAATCACCTCATTGCTTGCTTCCGTAAAGCTAATGTCTGTAATTTGGGCTTCGTGCCCATTCACGGTTTCTATTAGCTTTCTATCGGCTATTCGCCAAACGTTAAAAGCGCTATTTTCGCTAGCCGAGATCAGCTTTTTTCCGTCGGGGCTAAGCGCTAAGCTGTGCACAACCCCGCCATGCCGTCCCTCAAAATCTTGTTTCGAGGCGCTACTAATATCCCAAAGTTCAACAGTGCCTTCTGTCGTGCCCACTGCAACAGTATCTTCATTTACAAACAATAGTGAAAAAACATTTTTGCCTACCGTGATTGTTTTCACCCACTGATGGCGGTTCAAATCCCACACTTTTACCGTTTTGTCGGCGCTACCCGTTGCCAGTAGTTGACCACTCGGGCTAAAGCTTAAGTCATTGATGCGATCGCTATGCCTGGGCTGAGCAAACTGCTTTACAGCATTACCTTTCAAATCCCATATTGTAACAATATCCGTTTTCATCGTATTATCGCTCGCACTTGAACTCGCGATGGTTTGAGAGCTTTCACTAATCGCAACAGACATAACATCCTCTACGGGCGTTATCTTTTGAAAAAACTCAAATGAGCGATCGGGCTGCTGCTGCCAAATTTTGATGCCCTGCGTTTTACTCGCGGTTACTAGCACCTGCCCCTGATGAGTAAACCCGACCTTAAACACTCCCTCATCTCCGTGAGTCAGCGTTTGTAGCCGCTCCCCTTCCACACTCCACAGCACGACGCTGCCATTTTCGAGCCCGGTAACAATTAGGCGGTTCTCAGCGCTAAAGTCTACGCTGACCGCTTCCCACTCACTGCCAAAACGGTTTTTCTCACGGATACCGTAAACCGTTGTTTGGAGGGCATGGATGACCTGAGCCTGCGCTTTTTGACTCACTAAAAAGTCTGGCATTTTAGCCATTGAGCCACCCGCTTCAACGGCTTGTTCCAAGGCATCAAGCCCTTTTTCTGAAGCAAACATAGATTCTGCTGATAGGCTAGCGGATTCTAAAAGTCTATTCTGAGAATCTACTGCAAACTTTGTCGCGATCCCTGCTGCGATACTCAACAGCAACAGTGCAGCATTCACCAAACTCCAGCGAATCACGCTGCTGCGGCGACGATAGGCTAAGCTTTGCTGCACAAACTCTGTTTCTATTTGGTTCAGCCAGTTGTTCTTAATAGACTTGAGTACGTCTGTGTTTAGCACGTCCAAGTAGGGATTGTTGTGCCACAGATACTGATGATGTTTTTGGTCATATGTTTGACAGTATGTTTGACAGTGCCACTCAGTCGCGGCTAAGCTCAATCGTCTTTGCAGAGCAATATTTTTCTCCTTGCTGATCCAGCTTTGTAGCCTTTGCCAGCCCCGCACTAGCGCGTCGTGAGCGGGTTCTATGCAGGCATTTCCTTCGGCATCTTGCCCTTCTATGAGCAAACGAGCCTGACTAAAATGCGCGATCGCCTGCTCACTCAATACATTTATCCTACAGGGATACACCAGCTCTGACAAAGGCACCCGCCGCCGAGCTAGCTCTCCGCCGTTAATCGTTACCATCCGCAGCATCACATGGCGAATGACCCAGCCATAGTCTGCCTGTTTATCAATCAGCGCCTGATACTCTTCGTCAGCCCTTTGGGTGAGCGACTGAACCACGCCGCCCAGCGCATAATAGTCTGCCTGAGTGATGGCACGATCAAGGGTTTTACCGCTGTAGCTAGCGGTGCGCTGCCGCTTGAGATATTTCAAATAGAGTTCGCTGAGCGCAAAAGAGAGTAACGGCAGTGCCCCAGGCATATCGGCCACTTCCTCTACTAGCTGATCTATCAGCGTATGCGGTTCAAAATGCATGACTCGCGCTTCGGCTGGCTTTTCAATTGCTTCACGCAGCTCTGATCTCGTCATAGCAGGAACAACAAACCGCTCCTGCTGCCAGCGCTGTTTCAGTTCTGCGCTGCTGACCTGTGTGAAAATACTAGGCGTCAGGGCTAACCCAGCGTCCCTAATTTGAGGCTCAAAGTCAGAGCGCAGGGTTAAAACGACCCGTAGCCGATCTCGATGATGGGCGATCGCACTCAAAATCTGTTGAAAGAATGCTTTTTGTACAGATTCATCTAAGCAAAGCGTCACCATTTCCTCGCTCTGATCAATAAAAAGCAACAGCTTGGCGTTAGGGTTTTGACAAGCCCATACCGCAATGCTTTCACTCAGTGTTTTATCTGGCGTTTTATTTGGGGCTTGATACTCTACGCTAGGCAGCTGAGCCTGCACCAGTGCTTTATTCAGCGAGCGAAAGGGTGTTTCACCAGGGCGAATGGGCGATAAAATGCACCATTTTTCGTCTGCATTTTGCTGTAGCTGAGGGATCAATCCGGCTTTAACCAGGCTAGATTTTCCTGAGCCTGACGCGCCTAAAACCACGCACAGCGGATGAACGCTTACAAACTGCTGAAGTTTTTGAGCGAGCTTACATCGGCCAAAGAACAGTTTGCTGTGCTGTGCTTCAAAGGCTTGCAGGCCGCGATAGGGATTTTGAGCATCGTTTAAGGGCGGTGCAGACGGCAGGTTTAGCGGGTGGCCTGGGGTTAAAAAGATGAACTCGCCTTTGTCATGCTGCTTGAGCGGATGAAGTCCCGGCGTTTGGCAGCGGTGATGGGCTTCGGTCGCTAGCTCAACGCGATCGCGCAAATACAGATAAAGCTCTGTTGCCGTCATCACCCCATCACCAGCGGGTCGATTAGCAGTAGCAGGCGGATAGGCGTCGGCCTGTCCTTGCAGCGCCTCGATCAGCGCGGCGGCAAAAGGAGAATGTTTGCGACCCTTCTGGGCGCGATCGCCCGCCAAACTAAACGCATCTAGTGCCGTCTGGTCATGGGCCGCAGAAGTTAGAATTTGCCAAGCCGGATCTCGGACAAAGCGATCATAGCGTTCTCTATAAACCACATTGGGCATTTGCCCAATATCACGGGTGCTTGACCAGCGAAAAGCACCCGCAAAGCAACAGTCTAAAATGCCTAAAAAGTGGCGGCAGGGCAGGGCGCTTAGCGCGGCTTGCAGTTGGGTCATTGCCAGGTAGCTGCTAGTTTCGCCGGCCTCAGCATCTTGAGGAATGAGATAACCCTGCGGGCCATCATCTCCATTCAGGGCAATGCCGTGACCCGCAAAGTAAAACAGCAGGCGGCTATCGGGCTGCACTTGCTGCGGTAGCACCGTCGTGAGCAAATTCTGCAAGGCAGACAATGATGCCTTTTTGTCAGTTAAAGCTATCACCTGATACTGGTGCTCTTGCTGCAAGAGATAGGCCAGCGTCTTGACATCATTTACAGCAGTTTGTAGCGTGTTTATACCCGTTCCATACTGATCGATGCCGATAACAACGGCAAGATTATGAGAAAAATCGGCCATGATGCAATGCCCCAAGAGATAGAAAAGAATACTTAAAAATATTCTCGGACTGCTTACGTAGCGATTCCAGCCAGCCAGCTATCAGCAAGGCTTGCAATCTCTTTTGCCTTGTCCTTACCGTTGATAATTCTACGCGCTTCTATAAAATCAAAAGCGTCATTTGTTGTAAAACTATCTAACTTTTTCCCCGTAAAAGCGCCAAGCTTCATTCCATCAATCAAAATAAAGAGAGACACCGCTGGTCGCATCACCAAGTCCGGCTGGTTGATTAAGTCTATCCCTACTAGCTTGGAATATCTGTGATAGTTGTCAGCCCAGGTAAGCTGAACATACCCCCGACCGTAGTAAGGATAATAATCTAGTCGCTCGCGATGCGCTGCTGCTGACTTGCCCAAATAGTAGCCTTCCTCCACTGGCTGAAAAGTCCCGTTGGTCTCATGCTCAACGGTGGCTAAAATATAGGCAACCTGTGAGGGATGGGTAATACCCTGTCGGCGGGCTTCTGCTTTAATCGCGGCAACAGTAGCGAGCTTATCGCCGCCCTGCCAGATGCCTAGCGTATTGCCTTTGAGCATTAGCCCTGGCATGGCTGAACTGTTCCAGTTTTGCTGCTTTACCTGTTTTATCTTCTCTAAAGTGATTGCGCCTGCAATACCGTCAGTGCTTAATTTGTAGGCTTTTTGAAAAGCTCGTACCGCGACTTCAGTCGATGGGCCAAAGACGCCATCAGTGCTTATCTTAAAGCCTAAGTCTAACAGATTGTACTGGAGAGCCTTTATCCGCTCACCGCTCAGGTATGGCGCTGTCAGCTTTAGAGTATTTGATTTTTGGGTGTTTGAGAGCGATCGCCTATCAGAACGCCTATCAGAACGCTTTCGATCTGGCTTATTTCGCTCTGGCTTATCTCGGTCTGGCTCATTACATAAAATCATGGTGTGCACCGATTAGATTAGTCACTGATTAAAGCTGTTGCTTACTCGGAAATATACTGACC
>JBARVS010000506.1:0-30498 GCA_049646385.1 Phormidesmis sp.
GTAGATAATCGCACTGGGCGTATCGTAGATAATCGCACTGGGCGTATTGCAGATAATCGCACTGGGCGTATTGCAGATAATCGCACTGCCACCCAGCGAATTGATCCAGAAGCTATTAAGCAGCATCTGCACGCCTTTTGCCAGCAGGTGATTGGTCAGCCCATGGTGCTCGTGGGCGCTTCTATGGGCGGCGGCGTGGCGATAGATTTTACAACTAGCTATCCAGAAATGGTCAAGCGGCTCGTGCTGATTGATGCCGTTGGCTTTGCGGCAGGGCCAGCAGTTGGCAAACTGATGTTTTCGCCGCTAGATAAATGGGCCACGAACTTTTTGCGCAGCCCAGGCGTACGCCGAAAAATTAGCGAAAAAGCCTACTACGACCGAGCCTTTGTCACCCCAGACGCCCAGCTATGCGCGTCGCTACATTTGCTCATGACAAACTGGCAGGAGGCGCTCATCGCCTTTACCAAAAGCGGCGGCTACAACTTTTTACGGCCCAAAATTGCGCAGGTTAAAGTGCCAACGCTGGTGCTGTGGGGCAGGCAGGATAAAATTTTAGGCACCAAAGACGCCGCCCGGTTTGAGCAGGCCATTGAGCAGTGCCAGCTAGTTTGGATTGAGACCTGCGGCCATGTGCCCCATTTGGAGCAAGCTAAAATAACGGCAGGTCATATAGCTGACTTTCTCGATTGAACTTCTGTATTAATTTTGTTGTGACAAAAGCTTAGAGATGCGCTATCGGTACGAATGGTTAGGACTGGTTTTGATGGGATTGGTTTTGGTGGGCTGTCAGGAAATGACTGCTCAGACCGAGGTTAGCCCAAACGAGTCAAGATCTGCTGAAGTCGATCCAACGGACATAGAGAAAACTGATATAGAGAAAACCAAAGCGCCTGGTGTTGAATTTCAGGTGCCGACTCAGGCGATCGCCGCTGCGCCCATAAACGTCTCTTTAGAAAATCTGCCCAAGCCCTATGCTTCAGACAGCGCCAGTCAGCCGCCAAACGTGGTTGCACCGCCTGCTGATGCTACCTTAAATGTGCCTGAAGGGTTTGTTGTAAATGTATTTGCTGAAGGGCTAGACAAACCTCGCTGGCTGGCTTTGACGCCAACGGGAGAGGTGCTAGTTACCGAGACCAGAGAAAACAGAATTCGACGGCTAGTCGATGCAGATGGCGATGGCGTAGCTGAGACGAAAGAGACCTTTGCAACGGCAAAAAACGGGCTAAATATTCCGTTTGGCATGGCATTTGCGGGCGGGTCTTTTTTCTTAGGGAACACGGATGAAGTTGTGCGATTCCCCTATGCCGAGGGTCAGGGAGCATTAGAAGGACGCGGCGAGCGGATTGCGACTTTGCCGGGAGGCGGCTATAACCAGCATTGGACGCGCAACGTGGTGACTAGCCCAAACGGTCAGCAGCTATACGTTTCGATTGGCTCGCAGTCGAATGCGAATGAGGAGCCTTTGCCGCGAGCTTCGGTGCAGCAGATGGGGTTAGATGGCAGCAACCTGCAAACCTTTGCTAGCGGGCTAAGAAATCCGGTAGGGCTTGCCTTTCATCCGGTAACTAATGAGCTGTATGCCACGGTGAATGAGCGCGATGGGCTGGGAGATGACCTCGTGCCAGACTACTTTACGCGGATTCAAGCGGGTGAGTTTTTTGGCTGGCCCTATGCTTACCTATCACCCCAAAATTTAGATCCGCGTCAGCTTGTGAAGGGCAAAAGCAAGCGGCCTGATTTGGTCAGCCAAACGAAGACGCCAGATGTGTTGTTTCAAGCTCACTCGGCGGTGCTGGGTGTACAGTTTTACAGCGGCGATACGTTTCCGGCAAAGTATCAAAACGGCGCATTTGTGGCGTTTCGTGGCTCGTGGAATCGCAGTGCGGGCACAGGGTACAAAGTTGTTTTTGTCCCGTTTGATGGCGCTGGTCGGCCAGTCGGCAGCTATGAAGACTTTTTGACGGGGTTTTTGACCGATCCTAACGTGCCAACTACCTGGGGCAGACCCGTTGGGCTGTTAGTGATGCCGGATGGCTCGCTGCTGTTAACGGATGAGGCAAATAACAGAATTTATCGCGTTCAGTACAGCGGTTGATTTAGGTTGGTCTGCTTTGTCTGGCTAGCTGGTTTGGCTGAGCTGATTCTATGGGAGCGAGTTGAATACTGTATATTTAGACACTGTTAATAAAGAGGGGTTATGAATCCTAGCGCTGCGAGCGAGCCGATAGAAACGGGTAGCATTATTGCGACTGGCTGGAGGCTGTATCGAACTAACTTCGCGCGGTATGTTTTGATTGCGCTTAAAGCTAGCCTGTGGTTGCTTTTGCCGCTGTTCTTGGTTTCACCCATTAGCTGGCTGTTAACGGCTCAAAATGCGGCTGACTATGCTGGGCTGCTGGCACTGCTGATACCGATTTTGTTTGTTTTAGGACTGCTTTGCTACGCGGAGTATTTAGGTCTATCAACGGGTATATCGCGGCTGGCGTATCAGTCGTTAGGTCGAGATGTTGGTGATGGAGCGGCTGAAACAGAGCTTGAGGCGCTGCGGTTTACGCGATCGCGCAAATATTCCCTGCTGTGGGAAAACATTCTGCGGGGTCTAATATTCTTTCTGGCCTACGCTGTGTTTTTTGTAGTCGCGCTCATTTTGGTGGTGATTGCGATCGCCGTCAGCGGCTCTGGCTTAGCCGATGGCGATCCGTCTACAATTTTTTCTCCGGTAGGCTTAGCCATTGGGCTACTGTTTGCCATCGGCACGCTGGTGTTTATTTGCTTTTTCATCTGGCTGGCGATGCGGCTCATGCTAGCCGATCAGCCCTTAGCCATCGAGCCAGGTTCTAGCGCAACTCAGGCGATTAAACGCTCTTGGACTTTAGTAGAAGGAAACGTGTTGCGATCGCTCCTAGTGATGATTGTCACCTACCTGATTGTGATACCCGTTGTTTTCGTCAGCAGTATTATCGGTCAGCTGATTGCCTACCAGCTGTTGAACTTGGCGATCGCGCCACCACCGGGCGAAACGGTTGGGTCTTTGGCTGAAGGACTGCCTATATTCATCGGCGCGGCGGTCAGTGGAATTGTCTCCACCTTTGGCAGCGCAGTGATGCTACCGCTCTGGCATACGATGCTCACAGCGCTTTATGTTCAGCTACGCAGCCGAAAAGATCGAGAAGCTGTAGAGATTGATGTGGTTGGATAGCCGTTTAAATCGTTAAAGTGAGTCCTTCATAGGCGATGGTTGCTTTTGTGGTGCGATTTGATGACTCAACGCCAAGGCGATTTGATGACTCAACGCCAAGGCGATCGCGAATATCACCTTGCAGCCGATCAAGCGCATCATCGTCCTGCACAGGGCTGTGATGTAACAAAACCAGCTCTTTTACCTGTGCCTTTTGAGCAATATCTATGCCTATTTCCCAAGGCTCTGAAGCAGACGACATCGGGGCCGTGCTGCGGCGAAGGTAGGTTAAATCAGCATAGGTACCGTCATAAATTAACAGATCTGCCTGGTCTATAAAGCGAAGGAAGTCTGCACTGACGCATTTTACAGGCGTGTCAGTCGCATATACCAAAGTGCGGTTTTGCCAAGTCAGACGATAGCCCAAAGCCTCAGTCAAAGGATTAATGCTGAAAGCTTCAATAGAGACATCCCCGATGCTAAAGCTGTCTTGAGGTTGAAGGGTGTGAAAATCCAGTTGGGCCTGCATATGCTGTAGCGGCATCGAGAAATGAGGCTTGAGCATTTGGTCAGTCAGGCAGTGCTTAATAGACGCGCCGTTGGGTGCTGTCCCTCCATAAATCGTAAAGTGATTGTTAGGATTGAAAGCGGGCTGAAAGAAAGGGAAGCCCTGGATACGATCCCACTCGGTATGGGTGAAAAGCACATGCGCCTGCACCGGAGCAGCCTGCTGCGAAAGGGCATGGCCAAGGCCAACGAGCCCTGTGCCCCCATCAAAAATAATGCGCTGCTCGCCGATTAATACCTCAACGCAAATAGTGTTGCCGCCATAGCGCTGATTAGCAAATGTTGGCGTAGGAACGCTGCCCCGCACGCCCCAAAATTTGACAGATACCTGACTTGCGCCTGAATAGGCTGCTGGCGCATGATGATCGCTTTTTTCAATAGCTAAGCGGGCAGTTTGGATCATGTGACAAACAAAAAAGTAAAGGGCTTAGGCGGCTATGGTAGGCAATCATTAGTGAGCCCAGCGAAGTCGGGGAAAGATCTCGGTAGTTTTGTCGATTTTGATCACGAAACCTTCACGTTGCCTCTTAAATGATGAGCAAAGCCTGTTGAAAAGCCTAGCCGTGAGCCATAAAAAAGCCCTCAATGTGTTCACATAGACACGCTGAGGACTTTTTTTTTAGCTTAAAATCAGCCCGAAATAGGAACGGCGTTTACTTGGCGGCTTTAATACACTCGTCAATCAAAGGCTGTACCTGATCGATATTTTTCCAGCCAAGGATTTCAGTTTCTTTCTTCTCTAGATTTTTGTAGGTTTTGAAAAATTCTGCAATTTCAGCTAGGCGATGCTCGTCTACGTCGTCTAAAGACTTGACGTTGGCGTAGCGCGGATCGTCAGCAGGTACACAGAGAATTTTTTCGTCTCTGTCGCCGCCATCAATCATTTCCATCATACCGATGGGGCGAGCGGGTATAACGCAGCCTGGAAAGGTCGGCTGATCTATCATGACCATCCCATCAAGAGGATCGCCATCGTCAGCGAGGGTGTTGGGAATAAAGCCATAGTCATAGGGATATTGCACGGAGGAAAACAAAACGCGATCTAAAGCAAAGGCGTTGAGGTCTTTGTCAAACTCGTATTTGTTTTTGCTGCCAGCGGGAATTTCAATCAGCACGTTGACAATACCGGGCTTGGGCTGAGCGGGAATGCGGGTCAAATCCACAAGTTTCTCCTTAAGTGTATTAGCTTGGGTGTGGAGGCACCCTTTAACAGCGCAGTGCTAACGGGCATGGCAAAATATCCCCAGCTTTGTAGCTGAGAC
Source organism: Phormidesmis sp. (assembly GCA_049646385.1). Taxonomy (GTDB): domain Bacteria; phylum Cyanobacteriota; class Cyanobacteriia; order Phormidesmidales; family Phormidesmidaceae; genus Phormidesmis. The sequence continues at coordinate 5,011 of JBARVS010000506.1, forward strand.
CTCCGAATAGCATTCTACGGGACATTGGCGGCTAGGTACGCTTCTAGCCGTATAAATAGCAGCTTCTTTGCGCTGGCTTTTTATAGCGGCTATGCATTCACTGAGGGTATTTCGTAGGCTCTTTTACTTTTGCGATCGCACGAGACCGATTTAACGGCCCCTTTAACGGCCCGACTAATGGCTTATCTAATCGCATGGATAGGGCGGTGGAGGGCTGCTGCTGAAGCTGCTGTTGAACAGTAATCTCGGCGGTATTGAAGTTAGATATTGCGTATAGAGGCAGGGTGAGCGTAACGGTCGCAATCACAAGGCCAACAAAATTAGCAATATGACCGGGAGGTTGTTCGGATGAATGCTCGGGACTCGCAGATTCCATGAGAGTAAAAGAGGGTTACGGTGGGTGAAAGGACGATTTGTTACGGCGTTGCTTTTGTGTATGTAAGGCTGAAAGATAACCTAAAGCATCAGCGGTAGGGCTGATTGACTCAAGTCAGCTTTTATTTTATGAACCCAGGTTTAAACTTTGGCCTAAACCTGGGTCTGAAGCCTTGTCTATATGTTATCTAAGTGCTAAAGATCCGGCACATTCAATCTTACATTTGTGACATTGGCTTAACTTATCTAAGTAGCGACCTAAAAAATTTTGTCAAATATATCACACGACTATTCAAAGGCTACCACGCTTATATAGCCCAAAATTCAAAGGTTTTCTGAATTCTTTGAGGTTTGGCTACTCTTTTGAGGTCAGTAGCTGCTTTATGGCCTGAAGCTCTGACAGGACGGCTTGCAGCAGTCGATTGGTTTCAGTCTCGACGGGCTGAGCGAGTTCTATTGTGACCTGCTTAATGCCTAAAATATCTTGCGCAAATCGAGCCACCTCGTTGGGATGAAACATCAGCGGCGCGTCTTTGTCATTGCGGATTTCGGGGTTGAGACAGTTAGGATCGAAAGGTGGATTGAGAATGGTTTGGTGGGTGTTGGCGTAGCGATAGACGGAGGCCCGCGAGCGATTGAGAATTTTTTGAACAGATTCTATGGGAATGAGCTGATCGGCAGAGTCTACTAAGATACGATTCTCTGGGTGGCTGTTTGAGGCGCTTTTTTCTAGAGACTCGGTGGCGGTCGTTGAATAATCCATAGGTTGATTTAGCGGTAGCCTAGTTGAAAGCAAGACGGGACTAAATTATCTTACGTCTAGACATCACGCAACTGAACCTTGAGACAAATTTAGCTACGAGATCGTGATTAATCGATGTATTCCACTACTTGTTCGGTTTCGTAGCGTACTTTAGCCATATCAGCCGCTTTATCTTCTTCAGCACGATAGCCTGCAGGACAGATAACAACGGCGGAATAGCCCTGCTGCGGTAGCCCTAATATGTCATCAAATTTGCTGGGAATAAAGCCTTCCATAGGGCAGGTGTCAATACCAAGCAGGGCGGCGCTGTAGAGGAAAAAGCCCAGGGCAAGATAAACCTGCTGAGCTGACCACTTATCGGGCTCTAGCGGAAATGGGGGATCGGTTAGGTAGCCTTTAATCATATTGGCGAAGCCTTCGAGCTTGCTTTCAGGAACTTCGCGAACTTCACTAATGCGGTTGATGTATGGCGCTATATCATCAGGGCCGATGTCTTTTTTAATAGCGAGAACTACTAGATGGGAAGCCTCGGTAACTTGGGCTTGCCCCCAAGCGAATTCGACTAATTTTTGCCTGGTGTCAGGGTTGCGAACCACAAAAAATTTCCAGGGCTGCATTCCAAACGAAGAGGGCGCTAGCACTAAGCTTTGCTCTAGCGCGTGCCAAACGTTGTCTGGGATTTTTTTGTCTGGGTTGAATTTTTTGGTGGCGTAGCGCCAGTTAAGGGTTTGAATAATTTGATCGGGTGTGAGGCTAGGTTTGCTCATAAAAAGTGGGAATAGGCAGAAATTTATTTAATTATTGCAAGTTTATGTCAGTTAACAATCTCTCTTAGGAGGGTTGAAATTTTGTCTTGCTCAGGTGCTTTTGTCTTGATTTGAGCAGTTTTAGCTGACTACGCTAAGACAAGATCAGTTGTTAAAGTGGCATTCAAACGTAGCTACATCAATAGTTACGCTAGCTATGTTTTGCTGTAATAAATTCGTCGGGCTGTGATGGCAACAATGGTTCAGGTTTTTCGTTTTATCCTGCTGGGCGCTCCGGGCTTATTTCTGGGCTTATTTCTGGGCTTACTGTTATGGCAAGCTGACGGCGCAATGGCACAGCCCCTTACCACAAAGATTGTATCGTCTTTGCCCGCTAGTGAACCATCGCCGCAGGCTGATGCTACCACTATCTCGAACAATGCACCTAAGCCAACAGCGAGTCTTGACGGGCAAGTTCAAGCGCTGCTACAGGCTGCTCAAATCGCTAATAGTCAAGGAGATTCGGCTGCGGCCTTAGCTCAGCTTGAGCAGGCGATCGCCCTAACAAAACCTCTGCCTGAAGGAGAAGCGCGCGATCGCCTGCTAGATTTGATCGGGTCTCGCTTGATAGAAGTTAAGGCGTTTGATCGGGTCGGGGCGATCGCTCAAGCCATGACCTATAGCACTTTTGGCAATACAGGAATTCTGCGCACACAGTTAGAGATGGCGCTGATTAAAGCCTATATTCAAAATAGACAAACGCCTCAGGCTGAACAGTTTATTCAATCGCTGAGTGTTGACGGGCGCGATTTTTACTGGATGGTTGCCGTTGAAGCCTTGGCAAATCAGGGCGATGTGGAAGCAGCCGCAAACCTGTTTGAAAATGTTAAAGATAAAGACAATCTTCTTTTTACCGATGTTGATGGCAATGCGATCGCCCGAGCCTACATAGGGCAAGGCCAGTTTGCAGCGGCCCAAAGCTTTTTGGCTCAGCATCCTGTTCTAGATTCCTATTCCTCACAGTCCTATAGGGTAGCCGAACTAGCGCTATGGGCAGGGCGAGCTAATCAGATGGAAGAAGCTGAGGCGATCGCTCGGCAACTTCCTGCCAGTGAACGGACAGATACTTTGTTGCAGCTAGCCAAGCTTTACCAAGCGCGCAATCAGAGCGAGGGCGCTGCTAAGCTGATTGATGAGGCCGCAGCGCTACCCCGCCTAGAGAAACAGTCCGACGACGGTGAGCCTGATGCTTGGCAGACTAACTTCACCAACCTATCTAACATTGCTTTAGCCTATGCCGAGCTAGGCAAATCAGATACCGCTCGGCAAGTGTTAGAGGCCGCTCGACAGCGCGATCCGGCTCCAGCCGAAGGTTCTTCAGCCGCAGCGTGGGTTGATATATATGCCAGAATAGGCGACTTTGACCAAGCCTTTGAGCTGCTAAAAGGTTTGACTGACTATGAGTGGAGCGATGGTCAGCTTAGGCTAGCAACCGCCTATGCTAATCAAAATCAATATGAATCGGCGCTGATGCTATTAGGTCGGATTCCTGATGGAATTTTGGCAATTCCGGGCTATTCAGATCCTAAGCTAGACTTGCTTAATCAAATTGTGAAGGACGCAACTGAGCAAAATCAGTTTGAGGTGGCTCAACGGGCAGTGTTGATCATGCCTGATCCGGCTGATCGGGTATTGGCTTGGGTGGCGATCGCATCTGCCTACCAGTCGCAGCAGCGTCCTCAAGAGGCTGTTAACGCCCTTGATCAAGCCTTGGCGATCGCTAATACCATCAAGCAATACGAACTTACTATCACTCGTAATGACTACTATCAGCTCTCAAATGCAGGACTGTTGACGCCTATTGCTGAAGGCTATTGGGCAGCAGGACAGCAGGATAAGGCGATCGCCACGGCTCAATCGGCGGTTCAATCCGTGCAGGCTTTTAAAAGCGATCCTCAATCTCTTGGCTTTAATCTCGATTCACTCAAGAAAATCGCTCAGCTAGGGCAGGACTGGCAACAGCCTAATCTTCGTCGAGCTGCCATGCTGGTCGAAGTGAAGCAGTTGACAGAAGCTATAGAAGAGGATGCGCAAACCACTTGGTTTGGACTTCTCGCCAGTCAAACCTCTCGTTTGATTGGCTTAGCTCAAGCGCCTGATACCGAGCCAAATACTGTGCCTGCTGAAGTCATTACCGATAGCCTAAGCCGCCTAGAAACCCTCCGCGAGCAGGAAACCGACTTTGATCAACAGCTCACTATCCTCAATCGCCTAATCTCTCTCTATGGCCAGAACAATCAGCCTGATTTGATGCGCTCTAGGTTTGAACAGGCTCTCGCTTTAATTGCACCCTTAAATAAAACGCTGCGCGACGACAAATATGCAGATCTAGCGCTTACGGTTGTCTCTAATTCTGAGCTGGTTTCACAGGTGCTACCTTTGATATCGACGCAAAAACAAGTTTATGTTTTGCTAGGAATAACTCAACAATTAGCAGCGAACGGTCAATCTACTCAAGCCTTAGAGCGCTTTGATCAAGCTATCAGTTTGGCTGATGCTTCGCTTTCGTTGAGCGATCGCGATGCAGCCATAGGCTACTTTGCTGCTGGGCTCAACGCTGACGGCTACTCGAAGACTCAGCAAACGCCTATAGATTTGCTGCTGATCAGCCGACTGCCGCAACAGCTCAACGACCCCTTTCTAAGAGCCTTATGGTTAACTCGCTTGGTTTCTAATTTGCCGCCTTCAGAAGCGCAAACGGCCTACGCAGCGCTGCCGTCAGCTTTGGCAGAGATTCCAAACGCCTACACCCGGCGAAATTTACTTTGGCAAGCTATCGATCAAAATTTGAGTTTCCAACAGTTTGATCGGGCCGCTCAGCTAGCTGATGCTTTAGATGGGGAGTATCGTCAGAGCGCTTTGAGCCAGATCGAACTAGCGCGTCAGTTCACCACGCCTGAGGGAAATTAGGCGTGGTGTTAGCCCAGGTTCTTTTTCTCAGCTTTTACGAGATGGCCTTAATATAGCGTTCGGCTGAGCGGCGGACGCTGGCTTTAGCATCGGCTGAGACAATCGCACTCCAAAAAGCGCCGTAGATACGATCAAACGCATAGGGCTCTACCGCATTTGCAACCTGTTTTACTTTAGCCGCAGAAAGGGGAATGTAGTTGGGATAGCTGTACATAAAGCTTACCCAGCGTCGGTCGGCAACGACTTGAATAATGTCGCCTGAAAACAATGTGCCTAGTCCACGGGTGCCAGACGCCCAATGGCAGACCGTGCCGCCTGCAAAATGTCCGCCTGCTTTGATTAAGGTAATGTCTTTTTGCAGTTTGAGGGTGTTGCCTGTCCAAAGCTCAATGCTAGGATCGGGCCGCATAATCCACTGCTGGTCTGCCTGGTGAAGATATATTTTTACGCCAAAGGCTTTGGCCCACTCAATCGCTGAGGCGTAGTAGTGAGGATGGGAAATCGCGATCGCCCCCACCCCACCCAGCTCATTGACTTTTTCAATCGTGGCATTGTCAATCAGGCTAACGCAGTCCCATAGAACGTTGCCTTGACTTGATTGAACCAAAAGGGCTCGCTGCGCGATCGCAAATTTAGGCTGTGTTTCTATGCCGTACAGGTTCTCTTCTTGCAGGTCAATGCGATTGCTGTAGTTTTGTTGGAGTTCAGGCAGGGTTGTCCACTGCTGACCGTCGCGGCCAACGTACTGACGCTCGTCTTCACAGATAGGACAGCCCTCAGGCGGCTTGAATGTTTCAGAAAACTGAGTTCCGCAGGTGATACAAATATAGTTGGGCACAAGCACTCCTTTTAATCGCTTTTTTGGAAGTAATCGCTTTCTGGAAATTGCTTTATAGTCTTGGGTCAACGGGCTCGCTCTCTAAAGCCAAGACGCCAAAAACGCATTCATGCACCTGTCTAAGCGGCATTTTAGCAACGAATCGCTCTAAGGACTCTATGCCTAAAGAGAATTCTCTTTGGGCGAGCGATCGCTTCCTCCCCAACCCTCTCTGCCGCAGTCGCTCCAAATTCTCCGGCAGCGTATATTCAGGCCCATAAATAATCCGCAAATACTCAGCCCCCCGACACTTTACCGCTGGCTGCACAAATCCCTTTTGCCCGCGACAAATAAAATCTATAGACTTCACTACCATGCCTTCGCCGCCCGCAGCGGTGAGCGTTTCCCACCAGTGAATGCCCGCCGCGCAGCTTGCTTCATCGCTTGTGTCAATGGTTTTATAGCGCGTGGCTAACAACAGTTCGGCGTCTGCCTGAGCAAAGTGAGAAATCTGTTGCATGTGCCATTCGTGCGTTTTATCGGTATGCACCTGGCCTTCGGTTGCCAGTATGTGAAAAGGCGCTAGCTTTAAATCCGACAGATGGTTGACTGGCCAGCAGTAGCGGCGGTAGGCGTCCACGTACCTATCGGCTAGCTCAGAGCGCTGCTGATAATGGGTGAGAAGTTTAGTAACTTCAACAGATGCATTGGCCTGCTGCAAACAATTTACCGCTGCTTTTAGCCCATGCTTTGCAGCGGTGCCTACAGGCGCATACTGCTGTTTCAACAGTCCTTGAGCCTTCGCTGACCAGGGCATTAATTCACAGTCTAGGCAAACCCAGTCGGTTGAATGAGTCGCCCAAAAATCGGTTGCAGTTAGCGCATGGTTGAGTCGCTTTAGCAGCTCCGCTTCTTGGGTGAGATCGGTGAAAAAGCGTCGTCCCGTGCGGGTGTAGCAAATGCCGAGGCCGCCTTCAGCGATGCCAAATCTTTTTTCAACCACAGCTTCGTTACGGCACACAATGACAACGACTCGTGAGCCCATGTGCTTTTCTTCACAAACAACAGAATGAATGCCCTGCTGTCGGTAGTAGTTAAACGCTTCGATAGGATGCTCTAACAGTCCGGGCAGCTTAGAGGTAGCGACGGGCGACATTGTGGGCGGCAGATAAATCAGCCATTTGGGGTTGACGGCAAATCGACTCATGACTTCTAGAGCCGCGATCGCTCTTTCTTCCTCAATCGTAATCTTCTTATACAGCCGCGTCGTTAAAACGCGCTTGCCCAGCACATCAGAAATATTAAGCAGATCATCACTTTCCTGCTGAGCGCTGAGCGCGTTAGTAGCCTCATGATCAAGAGGTTTCATGGGCTCAGCATACACCTGCGCTGCTGGTACGCTTACTAAAGACTTTTCGGGATAGCGCAGCGCCGTCAGCTTGCCGCCAAATACGCAGCCCGTATCAATATCAATTGTGTTGTTCACCCACTCAGCGGTTAAAACTGGCGTGTGGCCGTACACCACTGCCGCCTTGCCACGATACTCATTTGCCCAGGCATAGCGCACGGGCAGGCCGAACTCGTCTATTTCTCCGGTGGTTTCGCCGTACATTGCAAAGTTACGCACATAGCCCGATCCTCGGCCCTGTAGCTCTTCTCTTAGCCCAGCGTGAGCAACCACTAGCGCCCCGTCATCTATTACGTAATGGCTCAGCAATGAGTTGAAAAAAGCCTGAAGTTCTTTCGTTGCAGCGTCACGGCTGTCTGATGGAATCGCCTCAATTTCGGCCATGGTTTGTTCTAAGCCATGGTTGAGCTTGACGTTTTTACCGTTGAGCTTGCGCAGCAGCTTGTTCTCATGGTTGCCTACAATGCACAGGGCAGAGCCCGCCTCCATCATGTTATGCACTAGCTTTACGGTGTCTAAAATGCGAGGGCCACGATCTACTAAGTCGCCCAAAAAGAGAGCCTGTCGCCCTTCGGGGTGAGCGTAGAGCGGAAAGTTCCAAAAGGAGTTTTCTTGTGTTTCGTCGTGCGCTTGATAACCGAGCTGCTGAAGAAGCTGTTCTAGCTCGTCACAGCAGCCATGTACGTCGCCGATGATGTCGAAGGGGCCGTGCTCGTGCTTTTTGTTGTTCCACAGCGGCTGACGCTCTATTTCAACAGAGTCAATTTCTTCTATAGAGTTGAGGACGTAGATGTAGCGGATTTTTTCTTGCTTGAGGGTTTTGAGCGATCGCCCCAAATCCTTCATTTGCCTGTGCACCACATGCGAGCCAAACTGACGGCTGGGCCGCTGCTGATTGTGCGCATGGCACAGCGCCTCGGGCAGATTCAGCACAATCGCCACTACAAAAAAGTGATACTGCTTGGCCAGCTTCATCAGCGACTTTCTGGCAAAAGGCTGCACGTTTGTCGCATCAATTACCGTCAGCCGTCCTGCGGCCAAGCGCTTTGCCGCAATAAAGTGCAGCACTTCAAAGGCGTCTTTGGTTGCACTTTGATCGCTCTCGTCATCGGCAACGACGGCTCTATAGTAATCGGAAGAGAGAATTTCGCTCTCCTTAAAATGCTGCTGGGCAAAGGTAGACTTGCCTGAACCCGAAGCGCCGATGAGCAGCACCAAAGACAGTTCGGGAAACGTAATTTTCATGCTGTTCTCTCCTTTCTAAAGACGCCCATTTGAGTGGGTGTGCCCAATTTCTCATACTCATCGCCAATGCCTTGAAAATCAACTGCATAGCCGTATTTAGCCGCGATCGCCTCAGCCCAGTCTCTAAACTGCTGTCGCGTCCACTCAAAGCGATGATCCTGATCGCGAAACTCGCCTGCTGACATCGGATACAGCACGTTGTATTCAACATTTGGCGTAGTGACAATCACCAGCTCAGGCTGAGTCAGGCCGAACAATACCTGCTCAAAAGCGGCTAGTCGACCAGGCTCTAGGTGCTCAATCACTTCTACTACGGTGGCCGCGTCGTATCCCTGTAGGCGGTCGTCTCGATAGATTAAAGAGCCCTGCATCAGGTGAATTCGGCTTTGCTGATGAACAGGCAAGTCGTCTAGCCTTAGACGTTTTTTGGCCTTTTCCAAAGCGGAGTAGGAGACATCAACGCCAGTTATTTTGTCGAAGGTAGGCTCTGCTATGAGAGATCGCAGCAGGTTTCCTTCACCGCAGCCTAAATCAACCACTCGCTTGGCGTTGTGATGCTTTAGCATCTGTGTGACGCGCTCTAGGCGCTGCTGATTGAGATTGTTGGGCTTTTTGGCTGCGATCGCCTGCCAAGCGGCGGCTTTCTCTTCCGCTTTTGTATCAGAAGTATCGTCATCTTCTAGCCGCGCAAACGCTAGCTTGGTTAAATGCCCCCGGCGCTTAAGATAGCGCTTTGTAATCGCCTCCCGGCTAGGATGATCGGCTAGCCAGCCTTCTCCGTAGCGCAGCAGCTTCTCAACTTCTTCATCGCCAATCCAATAGTGTTTTTCATTATCCAACACAGGAATCAGCACGTATAAATGATTCAACAAGTCAGCTAGGCGAACGGTACCCTTTAGCGTTGCCGCGACATGCTCGCTGTTTTGCCAGTCAGGAAAAGTCTCGTCTAACGGGATGGGCTGTGCGGTGACCTCGTAGCCTAGAGGCTCGAAGAGCGATCGCAAAAAAGTCTCTCCTCCTCGGCAGGGCAATACTGGCACATGCGCCGTGAGGGGAATCGGCGTATCGGCTAGCTCAGGGCGATCTTTGCAGCGCCCGGTCATGGCCGTTCTAAAGACTTTAGCGATCGCCACGCTCAAAAAAGACGATGCCACATAGGGCCGATCGTTCACATACTGCTCAAACGCCTTGCCTCGCACCAGCCCCACCGGGTCAACATCTAGCAACAGCGCCGCCGTACAGCGCTCTTTGCTCACCTCAGGGTAAAACACATGAGCCTGCCCAAAGCTCATTGGAAACGTTTGAGCCCGTCCAGGATGCTTATGCAGCAAATAACCTAAATCAGTCGCAGGTGAGTAAGTCGTCGTAATCGTCAACAACATTAAAAAATCAATCTCAACAACTCCCATCCCCCCAATGCTAAACCAAAGGTTTTGTCAATTCCGCTGAAGCAAGCCTAAAATTTATATATTTAGCCCAACATGCCTAGCCCCTTACGCTCATTCTGCCCGCTAGCGATCGCCCTTACCTTACTGCCAGGAGCCTTGGCTTTATCTGCGATCGCCCAAACGAACAACCCTTCCCAGATCGAAGCTCCTAGCGCTCCTAGCGAGTCAGACTTAACCCCCGCCACCAATCCAGCCATTAGCTTTCGCCGTCCGCTGCGCGTCAACAGTGTGCGTGTTCCAACCAGCTGGCAATATCGCCGCTCAGAATACTTGTTTACGCTCGACTTTCCTGCCGAGGCGGTAGAACCCTTGCAAAAGATTGTTTTTGAGCAAGTTGAAGGCGTTGACTACCCACGCTACGACACAGACGACAGCTATGCTTTTGTCGCCAACAGCCGCACCCGACTGCCGATTAAAGTCACTAACAATAGAGACCAAAGAACCCTCACCGTCGAATTTGACCCGCCCGTAGCACCGGGCGGCGACATTACGATAGCGCTTCGAGCCCGCAATCCTCGGGACGGCATTTATGTCTATCAGCTCGCGGCCTATCCTGCTGGTGCCACAGAAGGCCAGTATGCTGGGGTCGAACGGCTCAATTTTTACGCCCCACGGCGACGCTTTCGCTGGTACTAAGAAACGAAGATTAAATATGGGAAAGGCAAGTGAATAGCTCAAAAGCGTTACGGCAGGCGATCGCCCAGCACATTCATCGAAGCGAGCAGCAGCGCATCACCTTTGCTGAGTTTATGGAGATGGCGTTATACCATCCACAGCTTGGCTATTACGCTACGCCTAGCAGCATCATTGGGCCACAGGGCGACTTTATCACCTCCCCTCATATGGGTCACGACTTTGGTGAGCTGCTTGCCGAGCAGTTTGCCGATATGTGGCAGGCGCTAGATCGGCCAAGCCCCTTTACGCTGGTAGAAATGGGCGCAGGCCAAGGCTTAGTCGCAGCAGATGTGCTGAGCCATTTGCAAAAGCACTATCCTGCTTGCTTTGAGCGCTTAAGCTACATAATCGTCGAAAAGTCGGCTGCGCTTAAGAGAGAACAAAAAAAGCGGCTAAGCCATTGGCAAGGGCAGGGCGTTCAGCTCAGTTGGCAGGCACTCACAGATCTTCCCACGCAATCTATCGTCGGCTGCGCTTTTTCTAACGAACTGGTGGATGCCTTCCCCGTGCATTGGGTCGAGCTGCACAGCCATAGCCTGCAAGAGATGTGGGTAAGCACCGACTCGCAGGGATTTGTGCCTGTGCTGGGCGAACTTTCTACGCCTGAGCTACAGCGCTATTTTGAGCGATTGGGCATCGATCTTTCTAGCTATCCAGACGGCTACCGCAGCGAGGTGAACTTAGCTGCACTAGCTTGGCTAGAGACGGTATCGGCTCGAATGAAGCGCGGCTATGTACTCACAATTGACTATGGCTATACCGCTCAGCGCTATTACAGCTTGGCTCGCTCTCAGGGCACTTTGCAATGCTACTATCAGCACGCTCATCACGACGATCCGTTTGCGTATGTAGGCGAGCAAGATATTACGGCCCACGCAGACTTTACTACTTTGGAAAACAAGGGTAGTGAAGTTGGGCTAGAGAAGATTGGGTTTACGCAGCAGGGGCTGTTTTTGATGGCGTTGGGGTTGGGTAGCCGCTTTGCAAGGCTATCTAAGCCGCCGACCCCCGAAGCGGCAGCACCCGGCCAGACCATTCAAAAAGTGATGATGCGCCGAGAGGCTCTACAGCAGCTCATTAGTCCCATGGGCTTGGGCAATTTTGGCGTCCTTATTCAGGGCAAGGGGCTCACCCCAAAAGAAATCGCCAGACCGCTGAAGGGCCTGACGATTCCACCGATGATGCAGTAGCAATAATGAGCCGATTTAGCCAACGAGCGGCGAAATCTAAAGCGGGCGGAAAATGAACGGGTAGCGGAAGGCTGTATCAGGCGCAGTGACGCTGCTCAAAATGGCGAAGATTGGCATGATAAGTTGAACAAGCCCTAACAAGGCGACTAGAGGCAAGCCAATAATCAGCCAAGCTGGAATGATTAACAAAACGCTGTATAGCCACATATTAAAGTGAAAGTTCAGCGCTTCTTTGGCGTTCTCTTTGGTGATCGTATCTTCTGAGAGCAGCAATATGGCCAGTGGGACGCCTGCTGATAAAACGAGCTGGCTTAAGAAGATAGAGCCATGGGAAGCAACTGATAATAATTTTCGCTTGTCGTAGTCAAAAGTGGTTTCCATGTGGTTTTGTCCTTAGCGGTGCTTTACTTTTTAGCCCTATGTCTCTATCTTAACGGCTTGTTTGTAGCGCGCAAATACGGTCAGCTTCGTAAAAACCGCCAGTCGGTAAGATCGGTAAATCAGATCGGTAAATAAGGTTGGTAAAATAGGTAAAGACTTTTAAGGATAAGACAACATGCAAATGAAGCGACTGGGCCATGTGGCAGTATGTGTAGAAGATGTGGCAAAGGCCGCTGAGTTTTATCAAAATTTGGGCATGAAGCTCGTTTGGCAGGATAGTGACTGGGCCTACTTAAAAGCGGGTGACGATGGCTTAGCGCTGATGAGCCCTGACTATGACCAAGCGGGGCCGCATTTTGGGTTTGTGTTTAGCGATAGAGCTGAAATCGACACTGCTTACGAAAAGCTCAAAGCCGATGGCGTTAAGGTCGGCGAAATTCACGATCATCGCGACGGTACGGCCTCTTTTTATGGCCGCGATCCCTTTGGCAACTGGTTTGAGTATCTGTATGAGCCTGACGATTTATTTGAGGGGAAAGAAGCTGTTTTAGCCACGGCAGTCTCAGCATAGTAGTCTAAAGAGAACGGAGCAGGAAAAGATGGGTCAGGCGATCGCTATTGAAAAGCTAACAACACAAGATCTAAAGCAAACGTTTGGCCTCAAACGAGTGACCGAAACGAGATTTTTTGAAGAATGGCAAACTTCACTACCAGAGCTAACTGAGTTTGAGCGCGATCGCACGGCCCATATTAAAGCCATCTACGAGAACTTTGAAGACAGATCGGCCTTAGAAAATACGGTCAGTCTAACGGTCGTCTCGCCGCTGTTGGATACGGCGGGGCTTTTCCTACCCCCTTTTTATGTAGAAACAGAGAAATCTGTTGAAATTTTTGCCGAGGACAAAGATATAACGATTAAAGGTCGCTTAGATATCGTGGTTATTAATGATTCTATGTGGATACTAACCATCGAATCTAAGCGAGCCGGATTCTCATTGATTGTCGGAATTCCTCAGGTTCTAGCCTATATGCTCGCAGCGCCCACTTCGCAAAAAACGCTGTATGGCATGGTTACCAACGGTAGAAACTTTGTATTTATAAAGCTGGATCGTACTTCAATGAAAGAGCCAAGCTATGGTCAATCTAAAGAGTTCATCATCGATCAGGACAGTGATTTAGAGCAAACGCTAAAAATCATCAAAAGACTTGCCTATCTCTCTGCTACAGCCTAAAAAAACTATGAAGAAGAACTCAAGCAGGTTACCGAATGGGCGATCATCTCAGTAACAAAAGTTTTGTAGCCCACCGTCTCAAACAAAACGTTGATCTTATCTTCTTCGTAGCGCATCACCTGTCCTTTGCCAAAGTTAGTGTGAATGATCGTACTCCCTAGCGGAAACGGCTCTAGCCAGCTCACAGACTCTTCTTTAGCTTTCTGACAATTGTCGCAGCTACCACAGTTTGTTTCGTGAGACGGCTCGTAAGCTTCGCCAAAGTAGCTTAAAATGTACTCTCTTCTACAGGCTTTGGTCTCTGCATAGCCCTGCATCATATGCAAACGAGACTGATTGAACTGTCTGTGCCTGTGCTGCTGCGTCATGGCTCTCTCAACGGTGCTATCTAAATCAGCTTCGGCCTCCACAGCCCAAATTTCGCCGTCAGTTCCTCTCTCAATTAGTCCTGCGGCTTCAAGGCTCTCTAGCGCGGTAGCAAGCTTTGCTTGAGAGAGACTAAAGTGTTTGAGTAAGTCTGCTTGTGATAAAGGCAACTGCACGGTTTCTATTAGCTCAGCTAGCTCAAAAAGCGTCTCTTCATCGACCTGTCCGCCGCCCGTAAAAAAGCGCTGAAGTTTCATGTCGTCAGGCCAATAAAACAAATTAGCAATAGCGTTTTCTCCGTCTCTGGCGGCTCGGCCTATCTCCTGATAGTAGGCGTCAATAGAACTCGGTATGTGATAGTGATAGACAAACCTGACGTTGGCTTTGTCAATGCCCATACCAAAGGCTGTGGTCGCTATGATCGCGTCGAGTTTGTCATGCATAAACTGGGTTTGGATGGTGTCGCGATCGCTCCCCTTCATCCCTGCATGATAAGCCGCTACACTGAGCCCCTGATCCTGCAGCTCTTGTGCAATCTCCTCAGTCGCCTTGCGAGTCGCCGCGTATATAATTCCAGGCTTTTGTTCTTCTGCCACCGCGTTCGTCACCGCGCTTATTAAAGCAGGCAGTTTGTCACTCTCTTCATACACCTGATGCACGCTTAAATGAATGCTGGGTCGATCAAACCCTTTCACTATTTCTAGCGGTGCACTCATGCCTAATCGCTCTACAATCTCCTGCCTTACCAGTGGCGAAGCCGTTGCCGTCAGCGCTAGCGTAATCGGATGGTTCAGCGCTTCAATCACTGAGCCTAACTGCAAATAATCAGGGCGAAAGTCGTGACCCCACTCGCTCACACAGTGCGCCTCATCTACTACAAACAAAGAAGGCTCAAAGGCTTTGATGCTCGCCAAAGTCTCCTCGTTGCTGAGCTGCTCAGGCGCTAAAAAGAGAAACTCAAGCGACTCGCTTTTAAGCTGTTCAAACACAGCCTTACGCTCTGTTTTACTCAAGGTAGAGTTCAGTACCGCTGCTTTCACCACGCCCTGTTTAATGATGCCCTCTACCTGATCGTGCTGAAGCGCAATTAAAGGAGAGACCACCAGCGTAACGCCCTGAATTCGCAGTCCGGCAATTTGATAAATGGCTGACTTGCCCGCCCCGGTTGGCATCACTGCTAGCGTGTCACGGCCTGATAGCACCGCTTCTAGTACCTCGCGCTGCCCTGGCCGCAAATGCTCATAGCCAAACACCTGCTGAGCAATTTGCCCTAGTACGTCAGTCGGCGTATTAGCTGCGTCTGCGGTTGTCGATCCCATCTGTCTTATTACATTCCAGCGTGAGTTAGCCTGGTTTTCGGCTATGGTTTGCTTGAGAATAAGTTTCGCGCCCGCTTAAAAGAATCTGTCTTATGAAACATCTTGTCGTTATTGGTTCAGGCCCAGCTGGGGCAGCGATCGCCCTACTCTTAGCTCAGCAAGGCATAAAGGTGACGCTGCTAGAAAAAAACAAGGCATTTGAACGGGTGTTTCGAGGAGAAGGCTTGATGCCTGCTGGCTTAGAGGCGCTGTACCAAATGGGGCTAAAGGAGACTTTTGAGTCAATTCCGGCTAGAGCGCTCACGTCCTGGGATTTTTACGTGGGCGGCAAGCGGCGGATGCGCGTGATGGAGCCCCAAAAGGATGGCCAGAAGGAGGGTGTGTCTACGCAGATTATCGATCAAGGGGCGCTGCTGAGGGCTATGGTAGAAAAGGCCAAGCAGCTGCCAAACTTTGAGTTTTATCCCGGCTGGCAGGTGACAAATTTGCTGCGTGATGATTCTGAAACTGTCATCGGCGTGCGGGCGGCTGGTGAGGGCGAGCATAGAGACTTTTGGGCGGATGGTGCGATCGCCTGCGATGGCCGTTATTCTCGCTTACGAAAGCTAGCAGGGCTAGAAATCACCCAGTCACCTGCTCAGTTTGACGTGCTGTGGTTCAAGCTGCCCGCACCAGCGTCTTTAGCCCAAGAAACTCCCTTCATCGCCTGCCTACAGCCCGATCAACAGTTTGCCTTTTATCCTTCCTGGGACGGGCGTTTGCAGATTGGCTGGATTGTTGAAAAAAGCGCTCATAAAAAGGGCGGTTTGGCAGAACTAAAAGAGAAAGACTGGATAGAAACCTTTGCTCAAGCATTGCCGCCTGATCTCGCTGAGCATTTTCGTAAGCATAAGGCTGAGCTAGAAGGGCCAATCTATTTAGACGTGCAGGTTGGCTGCTGCTCGCAATGGAGCATTCCAGGGCTGCTGCTAATCGGCGATGCGGCCCACCCAATGGCCCCGAACCGGGCACAGGGCATTAATATGGCGCTGCGCGATGCGATTGTCGTGGCCAATCATTTTGCGGCTGTAGCGAATGCAGCAGGGCCCATTCCAGCCGCTGTGCTGCAAAGCATCCAGGCAGAGCGTCAGCCGGAGATTGAGGCAGTGCAAAAAATGCAGCTAGCAGAGTGGCGCAAGGTTGAGTTCATTTCACGACCCGGCGTGCCTTATTGGGGGTTTAAGGCGATCGCCTCTCTCTTTGGCCCCTTTTCATTCGCTCAAAATATCTGGCTGCATGAGCAAAAAGGACTCCGTGAGGGGGTGTCGCGAGTCCGGCTACAGGTTTGAGGCGCTCAGTCTACAATGGCTAAACTGCCCAGTATAGCCACCCATTAAAATGCCTCGTCGTCCTATCAATACATACTTTCGCCGATTGCCTCGTACGCTAGGATTTCTCAGCGGCCTTTTTTTAGCTGGGCTGTTGCCTGCGCTGGCGTTTCCTTTGGCGCGACCCGCAGCCGGGGCCGAGCGCGTCACCCTGTCTTACGGCTTTGTCGAAATTTCAACTTCTGTAGCATCGCTGCGTGAGTATGCCGAGAGCGGTAAGGTGAATGATGAGCTTGCGCCCTACTTACGGTTTTTAAGCGCAGAGCAGCGATCGCAATTTCGCACCGTTCTTCAGGCCCAACAAAACATTAGCCCCGTGGAAGTGTCTCAGTTTTTGTACTCTTCTATTGGTGGCGGCATCCTGCGATCGCTAGGCACCATCGTTCGCACGCAAAGCCGTCGCAACGGGGCTAAGGGACTGCGCGGCGCACTGGTTTTAGCAGCGGCTGAGCCAGACGGTCTTTCGGCGCTGGGCGTGATTGAAAAATTTCCAACCGACACCGTTCGGATCGACTCACAGGGCGTATTTCAGGCGATAGGCGGATTCTCCGAGCTGATTACTAGCACTCGCACTGCGCTAGCGGCCATTGAAGCGCAGGCTGAGCCCATCGGCGCACTGAAGTCTGCATCTTCTCTACCCGATTTGGCTCAACCAGGCCCCTATGGTGTGGAAACGCAGACGTTGACCGTGGTTGATAGTGGGCGCGATCGCACGCTCTCGGTCGATTTATACCTGCCGATGAGTTCTTCAGCCGCAGTTTTGACCCGTTCGGCACCGCTGGTCATTGCCTCTCACGGACTAGCGGGCGATCGCCGAGGATTTGCTGTGATTGGTAAACATTTGGCCAGCCATGGGTTTGCAGTTGCGGCCTTAGATCATCCGGGGAGCGATCGCGCCCAGTTTGAAGCCCTCCTCACAGGCAGCACCCAAGAAATTGCCGACCCTACAGAGTTTTCTGAGCGCCCCCGAGATGTCTCTTATCTGCTGGATGAATTAACCAGGTTAAATGTAGCCAATGGCCCGCTAGCTAATCGGCTAGATATGGAAAAAATCGGCATTATCGGCCATTCGTTTGGCGGCTACACCGCCCTTGCTTTAGCGGGCGCAAAGCTTGATTTTGACACGCTTCAGGCTAACTGTAATTCACCCAAGCTGATTTTTAACGCGGCAGATCCCTCCATGCTGTTGCAGTGCACCGCCCTAGAAGCGCCTGAGCAGTTTTCAGAAAATCTCCGAGATGAACGCATTCAGTCGGTCATGGCTATGAACCCAATTACCAGCAGCGTATTTGGCCCAGCAGGATTCTCTCAGCTTGCGGTTCCTAGCCTTTTGGTTGCTGGCAGCGCCGACCCGATTGCACCCGCCCTGCTCGAACAGATTCGGCCATTCATTTGGCTCAGTGAGGCCCAGCCGAGTATCTTTAATGACCCTTCAAACGGTATAGAATTAGCCGACAGCTCAGAGCATTATCTAGCGCTCATTGAGGGCGGCTCTCACCTCTATGAAGCGCTTGAGCTTGATAATACCGATGTCTCTTTTGCCAATAGCTTGGTCAGTCCTGATATTGGTTTGAGCGATCGCTATCTCAAAGCCTTAAGCCTGGGCTTTATGCAAATGACCATCGCTAATAACCCCGACTATCAAAATGCTTTCACCAGCAGTTCTATCGTCAAGCTAGGCCAGCCGCCTTTGCCGCTCTACGTCATTAGCTCGCTAACCGAAGAAATGCTTAGGCCCGTTCCCGAAATAGCAACAGATCCAGCCGTAGAACTCTCACCCACCGAAAGCTCTCCTTAAAAGCTCTCCAAAATTTCTCTTTGCTATGCCATACTCTACAGGTCTCACATTCTCTCCTAATTATGAGCTTAAAAGTTTACGGCATTCCTAACTGTGGCACCTGTAAGAAGGCGATCGCATGGCTCACCGAAAAAAACATTCCCTACGAATTTATCAACACGAAAGAGCAGCCGCCCGCTCAGCCGATGATCGAAGCCTGGGTTAATGCGCTGAGTGTAAAGCCGATGCGCAACACGTCTGGCCTTTCCTACCGCGCTCTGGGAGAAGAGAAAAAAGACTGGAGCGATCGGCAGTGGATAGAAGCCTTTGCCCAAGACGCCATGCTGCTCAAGCGACCTCTTTTTGAAAAAGACGATAAGGCCGTTATGGTTGGCTTTCGCGCCAAGGAAGAAGAGAAGCTGGCAAAGCTAGGGTAGATTATGCCAACAGAAGCAACAGACTTTGTGATTATCGGTAGCGGCATCGGTGGGCTGTGCTGTGCGGCGCTGCTGGCGCACTACGGCAAAAAAGTAATCGTCTGCGAAAGCCATACCCTACTTGGTGGTGCGGCCCACGGCTTTGAACGCGACGGCTATCACTTCGACTCTGGCCCTTCGCTATACTCTGGAATGTCCTACAGCCCGTCGCCCAATCCGCTGCGACAGGTGCTCGATATTATTCAAGAAGACGTTGCCTGGGCCAATTACGACACTTGGGGATGCCGTTTGCCCGAAGGAGACTTTGATACAGCGGTCGGGGCCGACCAGTTTTGCGACGTTTTGCAAAGGCTACGGGGCGAAAAGGCCGTGGCCGAATGGCGCAAGCTTCAAGCCGTTATGAAGCCCCTCGCTAGCGCTGCTGTTGCCCTACCAACCGCCGCCGTCCGCTTCGACTGGGGGGCGCTGCGCACCGCTGGTTCCTTCGCGCCTAAGCTACTCAAACAGGCTGCTAGTGCCCCTCAACTCACTGGCAAGCTCACTGGCCCTTTTAGCCGCGTGATCAACCCCATTATCACCGATCCGTTTACTCGCAACTGGCTAAACATGCTGTGCTTTTTGCTCTCGGGCCTGCCCGCTAGCGGTACGAGCACCGCCGAAGTTGCCTTTATGTTTGCCGACTGGTACCGCCCCGGCGTTCAGCTTGACTACCCCATGGGCGGCTCGGCAGCGCTGGTAAAAGCCTTGGTTCGCGGCATTACCAAACATCACGGCCAGGTTAAAACAGGCGCTCACGTCACTCAAATTTGCACGCACAATGGCAAAGCTACAGGCGTACGGCTGCGCAGCGGCGAAGTAATTGAAGCTCGTCAGGCGGTGGTGTCTAATGCGTCGGTGTGGGACACGCTTAAGCTGATTCCAGCGGGCGCGCTTCCCGCTAAGTTTGCTCAACGCAAGCAGGCCACGCCGCTTTGTGAAAGCTTTATGCACCTGCATTTAGGCATAGACGCTGAAGGCTTACCCGCTGATTTGGCCTGCCATTATATTGTGGTAAATGACTGGTCGCATGAGCAGGCCATCACCGCCGAGCAAAATCTGGTGCTGATCTCCATTCCTTCTGTGCTCGACCCAACGCTAGCGCCACTTGGCAAGCATTCTGTGCATGTGTATACGCCCGGAAACGAGCCCTACAAGCGCTGGGAGAACATGAGGCGGGGGAGTGAGGCGTATGCAAAGCAGAAGGAAGCGCGATCGCAAGTCATGTGGCAGGCACTAGAGCGGGTCATTCCTGATGTTCGCCAGCGCACCCAGCGATCGCTCGTGGGTACGCCGCTAACCCATGAGCGATATTTACGACGCTATCGAGGTACTTATGGGCCAGCGATCGCCGCAGGCAAAGCGCTGTTTCCCGGCCCCAAAACGCCCATAAAAGGGCTGCTGTGCTGCGGCGACTCTACCTTTCCAGGCATTGGCCTACCCGCAGTTGCCGCTAGCGGCATGATCGCAGCGCACAGCCTCGTATCCGTACAGGCTCAGAAACAAATGTTACAGAGGCTGAGTCTTTGACACAAAGCTTACGCACAGAGTCCTTTTTGCTAGCGCTGTCGTCGTATGATCGTGAAAAAGGCAGGAAGTAGCCTTAAAAATGCTATAAACCATGCTAGGACGCCAAAATAGAAAGGCTTAAGTGTCCAAGACCTGTAGCGGAAACGCCATATATTGGTATGACATATAAAACAAACTTAAGTATTTTCAAGGGCTTTTCAACGCATGTCGCAGGAAAATAACAATCGATTTGCCTTTCTAGCGACTTTAATTTCTTTTGCGCTGGTGGGGGGGATTTCGCTGGTGCTGTGGGCGCTGACTAGCCGACTCGACAAAGCCGTACGGGTGCCTTCTCAAAATACCAATACCAATGTGGCAGTGAGCGATCGCCTGCCTAAAGCGGTCACTGCTCGCGTGAGCGCAGGCGAAGAAATCCTTTTTCCTGACCCTTCTGCCAACAAAGTAAAAGCGGCTGAGGCGATCGCTCAGGGCAACTACGACAGCGCCATCACTACGCTCAACGCCTCACTAGAAGCAGATCCTAACGATCCGGAAGCCTTCATTTACCGCAGCAACGCCCGCATTGCCGACGAGCCTTCCATTACCATCGCCGTGGTCGCGCCCGTGGGAGCCTATAGCAACCTCGGCCTAGAAATTTTACGCGGCGCAGCCCAGGCCCAGTACGATATCAACCGCAACGGCGGCATTGATGGCAGGCCCGTCAGACTGGTGCTCATAAACGATGAAAATGATTCGGCGATCGCCACAACCATCGCCACAACTCTTGTAGACGACAGCAGCGTACTCGGTGTCGTTGGGCACTTTGCTAGCGATGTTACTCTGGCCACCGCCTCTATTTACGAAGCGGGCAAGCTGGTGAGCGTTACCCCTGCCAGTACCGCTGTCGATCTTTCTGGCGTAAGCCCTTATTTGTATCGCACGGTTCCTAGCGATAGCTTTGCCGCAGCAGCGCTTTCGGCCTATATGCTCTACTATCGCAACAATCGCAAGGCCGCCGTCTATTACGATGCTACCGACGATCCTAGCGGCTCTTTAAAAGACGAGTTCAAAAGCTTTGTCACCGCTTGGGGCGGCGAGATTGTGGCCGAATACGATCTTTCGCAGGGAAGCTTTGACCCTAACGTACAGCAAGCCGCTGAGGAGCAAGGGGCCGATACGCTATTGCTGGCTCCTGGCGTAGAGACGCTGCCCGCTGCCGAAGCAGTGATCAAGTTCAATCGGCGCAGGCTACCTATTTTGGGCAGCGATGAGCTATACAATCGCACTATTTTAGCCGAGACAGGGCCAGACGCTTTAGCGCTTACCGTAGCGGTGCCCTGGCATTTACTCTCTAAGGATTCGGTAACGGGTTTCGTCAGCAGCTCTCGTAAGCTGTGGGAAGGTGACGTCAGCTGGCGAACGGCCACGACCTATGATGCGGTGGTAGCGATCGCCACTGGCCTTGCTGACGAGCCTACCCGCGCCGGACTCAAAACCGCTTTAGACAGCAAAAACTTCAGCGTAGAGAGCGCCACTGGCCCTATTAAGTTTTTGCCATCGGGCGATCGCCGCCAGGTAGACCGCCTCGTTTTAGTCGAAAACGGCACCCGTTCTGGCACTGGCTACGACTTTGTGCCCTTCACGCTCGATCCCTAAGTTAAGGGGCGCTGAAGCATATTACGGAAAGTAAACAAAGCTGACAAAAAGAAGCCTTAGTTTTGAGAGGCTCATGGCCCACCAGAAGGAATAAGCGTAGAGAACATAGAAAAACCTGGTGAACAAGGGCGTTTTCATAGGCGCAAATAAATGAAAATATCGTTATACTTGTTTACAAAGCAACAAAAAATATTCACACTTCTCAACAATTTTTTACCTTAATGAAAACCTCAAAGCTGCTAGGCACTTTTTTCAAGCCCAACGTCAACACCAACGTCGCCTCTCAAACCACCCTTGCTATCGTCCGCGCCGTCCTTGGCATTATGATGATTCACAACGGATTTGATAAGCTAGCTGATATTGAAGGCTTTGCTCAGGCTTACGTTGCCTATCTGGGCCTGCCTTTTCCAATTTTTCTAAGCTACGTTGCTGCCTACACCGAGTTAATTGGTGCGCCTTTAGTCATGGTGGGTCTATTTACTCGGCCTGCGGCTTTGGGTTTATTTAGCACCATGTGCGTAGCGATGTATCACCATGTTAAGGTCGCTGGCCTTAGCCTGCCTTACCTAGAGCTATCTGCGATTTACGCAGCTTGCTTCCTGTATTTTGCGATTAATGGCCCCGGCTTGTTCTCTTTTGACGCGCTAATTGTCAATGGCATCGATGCGACTTCTCTATCTGCCAAGGCTAAGCAGGTTATGCGCCTGCAGGCGTCTATTCAAGCTGATGAGGCGGCTGAAGAGTCTGAAGTTGGCGTTAGCTAAAAGAGGTATGAAGAGGAATGATCCCCATCTTCTAGCAGCTTTTGGAGATACAGCTTCAAAACTACAACAGATCTTATGTAGTCGAATGTAGTCGAAATATAGTCGAAAGCGGCTCAAGCTTGTTGATCATTCCGCTTCATAAATTTCCGCCTCATAAATGTAGACGTATAGCAGCATGTCGAATGGCAACATCGCCTGAATGTGCAATCTCTGAGGTTTGAATGCTAGTCTAGTCAGGCCGACATTTTTCTCAATCATGAGTGCCAATTCCTCTACAGACTCCGCGATCGCTCGCCTTAAAGAAATCCGCCCCGAGCTGCTGCTGCTGCACAAAGCCCTGCTCGACTCCGAGCGCATTGTCTACGAGCAGGCTCACGGACGCATTGCTAGCAGCGGCGAATTCTTTCGACTGGTTATCAGCGACGATGCCTTTAGCTGGCTGCGGCCAATCTCTCAATTCATTGTGCAAATAGATGAGCTGCTCGATTTGCGCAAAAAAGATACTATTGAGCCCGAAAGCGCCGCCATCTTGCTCGAAAAAGCGCGTCTGATGATGAGGCCAAATGAAAACTCTTTGACGCCGCTGGGTGAAAATTACTTTCAAGCCATTCAGCGCGATCCCAAAATTGCGCTGATGCACGCAGACATCGCTCAAATGCTCAGAAAACAAAATAGCCTGGAAGACCAATCTAGCTGACTAGCCGATTGAAAACATTTGAAAATAAATGTTTCGGTGAAATTGACGGTTCATTTCATTTTGATAACGTCGTTGCTGCTTTTTAAGAGCAAATTCTAAGATCTTTAAAACTCAAGATGGACTGCTTATAGCGGTTTTTCATCAAGAATGTGTTTTCAACTCGCTTACAGTGACGACTTAGATCATGGAATTTGCTTTTGTGCTGCTAGCTAAGCTCATTGTTTGGATACGACCTGCGCTGCCCATCATCTGCGCTGCGCTAGCTTGGACTATCACCGCCATGCTAATACTTAACGTTGTGGCAATGGTGCGTCAGGGGCTGGCCAACGTTCAAAAAATGCACCGCATTCCCTGTGCAAACTGTCTGTACGCGACTGACAGCTACCGTCTGAAATGCTCGGTGCGCCCAGTGGAAGCTTTTTCAGAGCAGGCCATTAGCTGCCAGGACTTTGCCGCTAAAGGCTTGACGACTGAAGACTTAGCTGCCCGATGAATGACTAGCTAAATGGCTCAAAAATAACTGCACCGCTGTCGTTTTTTCCTTACGTTGCTTTTATAGTAGGCGGTAGAAATTTATTCAAAATTGAAGTTAGCCGAGCGAAATAGGGAATATAACAATAAATGATGCTCTATATTTTATCGATCTCATAGGGTTTATTTTGCTGCAGCTTGAGCAGCGGTAGGCCAACAGTAGGCAAAAGATATACATGTTTTCAATTTTTATCCTGACTCACAATGAGGAGTTAGATATTGCTGCCTGCATCGAATCAGCCGTGCTTGGTAACGACTGTGACGATGTGATTGTAGTGGACTCATTTAGCCGCGATCGCACCCCTCAAATCGCCTGTGAAATGGCCCAGCAACATCCTCAGGTTCGCTTCATTCAGCACGCCTTTGCTAGCCACGGTCAGCAGCGTACCTGGATGCTGCAAAATATTCCGACGCAGCATGACTGGGCCTACATTTTAGAAGCCGATGAGCGCATGACTCCGGCGCTATTTGCTGAATGCTTAGCAGCGGCTAGCTCAGGTGAGCATGTGGGCTACTACGCTGCCGAGCGCGTCATGTTCATGGACAAATGGATTAAGCACAGCACGCAGTATCCTCGCTATCAGCTCAGGCTGCTCAACAAAGCTCAGGTTTGGTTTGACGATTACGGCCACACCGAGCGCGAAGTCATCGACGGCTCGCATGGCTTTTTAAAAGAGACCTATCCCCACTACACCTGTGGCAAAGGCTTTAGCCGCTGGATAGAAAAACACAACCGCTACTCTACCGACGAAGCGCGTGAAACCGTCAAGCAGCTTGACGGCGGCAAGGTTCGCTGGAAATCTATTTTTGTGGGCAAGTCCGAAGTAGAGCGGCGGCGATCGCTCAAGGATTTGTCTTTACGCATTCCTGGGCGACCGATAGTGCGCTTTTTGTATATGTACTTTTTTCTGGGCGGTGTGCTAGACGGACGCGCTGGCTTTACATGGTGCGTGCTTCAGTCTTTTTATGAATACCTGATTTTGCTCAAGGTGTGGGAAATTCGCCACTATAGCCAGAGTGAGAGCCACCTTGAAGGATCGCCTGCTGTGAGCCCATCATTAGCCGCAAAAGCGGTTGAGCAGCCGAGTCCTACGCCGAGTCCCACGCCGAGCCCTTAGTCTTCTCACGCAAAATCAATGTATGAAATAATACAGTGCCCTAATTGCATCGCGGCCTAACCGTGCAGCCTGCTGTTCTGGCACAGTGAATTCTCGTATCGCACCAGACAGTGCGGTAGAATCGGTCGAAATTGATTTTAATTTTAACAGCTGGGTCGCTTTGGCCCCGGTGTGTGCGCCCACGAAAGATTCTCCTTCAGTGCTGATTTATAATCGGGTGAGCTGAAAGACTTTTGTAATCACGGTTTGTAATCACGGGCAGTGAGGGCGCTGTGAGGAGTGAACTTATCAAAGGATCGATTCTGGTTATGCGTGTATCCCCGGCTCTTTTGGCCTGCTTTAGTTTGGTTGCGATCGCCAATTTGCCCGCTCAAGCGGCTGAATCCTCCTTAGGAAAGTTACTAAATGGCATCAGTCAACCCGCCGAAGCCGCCTCAGTCAACACGGCTCAGCTACAAGATGACATCCCCATTACGCCAGAAAGACCCCCTGTCGGTAATCCGGTTCTTCCCCC
The DNA here is from genome assembly GCA_049646385.1 of Phormidesmis sp. Lineage (GTDB taxonomy): Bacteria > Cyanobacteriota > Cyanobacteriia > Phormidesmidales > Phormidesmidaceae > Phormidesmis. Next base: position 30,352 of record JBARVS010000506.1, read on the forward strand.
TGCTCCAGAAGACGCTCCGCCCAATGACTCCCTTATTGAAATACCCATTAATCCTCAAGACGGGGATGCCGAGGTAGAAGTCGTCGATCCGGTCAATTCCAACCCTGATGTTGACATTGATGTGGTTGAGCCAGCAGAAGCTGGTAC
>JBARVS010000507.1:0-2049 GCA_049646385.1 Phormidesmis sp.
GCTTCTCATCAGGTGTATCTCCCACAATTAGAGAAATCTTAGGCGCAGTCACTTGGCCAGTGCGATGAAACCTACCCAAGAACTGTTTGAAAACATTGATATCGCGCTCCGGCTGAGCGATCAAAAAATGCCTGCGGTTCTGATTCTCAAACTTACTAGACGAGTGCATTGAATAGCCAGTCGAAGCACTCCGATTGCCCAGTCCAATATCTACAGAACCGCTGTTGAAGCCTGCTATCACAGCAATCTTTGCCGCTTTAGAAGTTTCCTGCGCAGTACGCCGCTGGAAAGTCGCGCTGCCGTCTTCCGCGTACTCTAGCTGTACGCCGCGTCCAGTGAGTTCGCCAAAGGTATAGCCCGCCGACTCTACCCGGTGCCGTATCCAATCAATCGGGCTGACCGGCATGTTTGCGAAGTCAGCATGGTCAACAAGCTTAGTGGCTTCGGCATACTGCTGAACCGCCTTTTCTCCTAGCTCTACGTCCGTCATCGGACGACGATAGCCTTCACCGGAATAGTCTTTGATCGTAATGTCACGGCTGCGTTCCAGGTAGCGCCACAGCACGTCTTGAAAGGTGATATCAATCGCATCGCCTGCCTTGATGTTCACATCGCTGGCGTATTGCTCGATAAAGCTGCCCATCGTATTGCTCAGGCCGATGAACGGTCGCTCACCAGCTTCTAGCGATGAGATCGCAAGGTCGGCCACCGCGTCTGCTTTGCGAGCTAGCCCCGCCTGGTCAACGACGTTCCACATAATGGAGCTGAAGTTAGTGCTTTTCGCTCCAGCAAACCCAATGGCCGCATCTCCGCCGATTTGTTTAGCTTCTGCCCTAGCCTCTTCATTTAGCTCAGCAACAGCCGCCTTCTTCAACATGTCAAACTCTAGAATAGAGCGCATAATGCTGCTGAGCTGGTCGGCATCTCCGTGAGCTGTCGGCACTACCATCGAGCTAACATCGACACCAGCATAGGTACGCGCCCGCCGAATGTACTGACCGTCTTCAGCCATCATCGAAGTGGCTACCTGCTGCAAAGGCGTACCGCCTTCTTCTAGCGTGGCCTGAAGCCCCTCAATGGAAGTCACCTCAGCTACATTCATCCGTGCGCCGTAGAGATCCATCACATCAGGTCGCTTCGTTGCGGTTGCCGACGCAAAGAACACGCCATCTGCTGCCTGTACCATCTGCCGCGTGAACTGCGCTCTATCAGGTGCTGCGTCTGCTTTCTCCCACTGCTTAGCCGTACCTCCGGCCTCGTGAGCCTCATCAAGAATGAGGATAGAGCGGGGTGCAATATCTTCTAAAAACTGACGACGGGCCGTACTTTTGCCTTTAATAGTTTGCACCTGGGAATAGGTGCTGAAGACCATGTTGTATTTAGAGGACAGCTCGCCCTCTCTAAGCATGGCGTTCAATTCACCTTGGTGAGAAAGAGAAGATGTTTTAAGCGTTCGTCCATCTGGCAGCGGAATAGTTTGGTCTTGGTTCGTCATGAAAGGACGAATATCTCTTACGCCGATGTCATTCAAATCTCGAACTATATCGGCGTAGAGTCCTGGATCTTTAGTAATGAAGACAGGAATGCGATCCGTTTCCATTGCATATTTGATTGCAGCGGCCATCTGGCGACCTTTTCCCAATCCAGTATCGTCTCCAATCAGTGCCGCCTTCCCGTCTTGTAAGCTCTTAAGCGCTAGCGCAACGCCATCAACTTGTTCAGCCGCTAGTGCCCTGTGTAGATTTTCTACTGAGCCAAAGTTGAGCGAGTCTGCAACAAACTCATCAACGTTGCCTACCTCTGCCTCTAAGTTGTCGAGCGCCTTTTGAATAGGAGCTTCTAAGTTTTGAGGGACATAGCTATCAAGCCGTTCACCTGAGCTTTTGGGCCGATAGGGGACTTGTGTTGAGGCTGTTGCGCTTTGGCTTGGCTCTAAAGACATTGCGTTTTCTGGAGTTAGAGAGTTAGTCGAATCAGCCACTCTTCGAGCGTTCCATTCACTGCTATCGAAATTGCGTTCGCTTCTTCGTCTGGATCTGAGAGTACGGT
>JBARVS010000508.1:0-5868 GCA_049646385.1 Phormidesmis sp.
TTTCCTCCCGCTCTTCATCCCCACTTACCGACTGCTGCATTCGAGCGAGCTGCTGCTTTTGTTCTATTCGCTGCGCCAAAGTTGCCACCGTAGGCGCTTCAAATAAATCAATCACCGTAATCTCCACTTCAAACACCTTTAGCAACTGCGCGACTAGCTGAGTGGCTAGCAGGGAATGCCCGCCTAGCTCAAAGAAATCATCGTAAACTCCAACAGATTCGGTAGATAGTACCTGCGAGAATATTTGAGCAAGAGATTTTTCGGCTTCGCTACGGGGCGCAATTTTAGCTTGAGATGAAATCGCCACTGGCATCGGCAGAGACTTTGTATCTACCTTGCCATTTGGGGTTAGGGGTAGGGCCGGGAGCCACATAAAGATGGACGGCACCATGTACTGAGGCAGCGTTTCGGCCACGAACTGACGAATTACTGGCGGGGTTGCCTGTGCTTCTTTAGCGGTGGCAATGGCGGCGGCAGTGGGGACGGCGTAGGCGACTAGGCGTTTGTCTCCGGGGGTGTCTTCTCTGACGGTGGCCACAACGGTTTTGATTTGTGGGTGTGCTCTTAGGGTGCGCTCTACTTCGCCTAGCTCAATGCGGAATCCTCGGATTTTGGTTTGGGTGTCGATGCGACCGAGGATTTTGATGCGACCGTCGGGGAGGTAGGTGGCGAGATCGCCTGTTTTGTAGAGGGGAGCGGGGGAGGGGGTGAAAGGATTGGGGATGAAGCGTTCGGCGGTTTGTGTGGGGCGATGGTGATAGCCTCTGGCAATGCCAATGCCGCCGATGTGGAGTTCTCCGATGCCGCCGATGGGGAGTTGTTGGAGATTGTTGTCTAGGACGTAAAGCTGCTTATTTGTGCTGGGGCGGAGCGTGGGTTCTATGGGGTGGCCGTTGCCGCAGGGCACCATACTGGCGTTGACGGTGGTTTCGGTGGGGCCGTAGGCGTTGATAAATAGGCGGTTTTGGCTCCAGGTTTCGATTAGCTCGGGGGAGGGGGCTTCGCCACCGACGAGAACCATGCGTAGATGGGGGAAGGGCTGGTAGGGGACGCGGGTGAGGGCGGAGGGGGTGAGGGTGATGTGGGTGACCTGGTGACGGGCGATGAGATCGCTTAGGCCGGGGCCGGGAAGGAGAGTGGTGGCCGGGGCTAGCAGCAGCTTGGAGCCGCTGGCTAAGGCCATGATGATTTCTGGGATGGAGGCGTCGAAGCTAAAGGAGAAGAATTGAAGGATGCAGTCGCCTGGGCGCACTTTGCAGACGCGGATTTTGTCTTCGGTGAGGTTGACAAGTCCGCTGTGGGGAACTAGGACGCCTTTGGGGTTGCCGATAGAACCGGAGGTGTAGATTAAGTAGGCGAGATTGTCTGGCTCGACAGGGCTTTGAGGATTGGTTGGGGCCTGATGGTGGGGCCAGTCTGTATCAAGATCTATTCTCTGAGCGTTTGTTGTGAGGGGTAGATGGCTTTGGGTGAGGAGGATGGAGACTTCGGCGTCCTCTAGCATGTAGGCTAAGCGGTCGGCGGGGTAGGTCGGATCGAGGGGGAGGTATGCGCCGCCTGCCTTGAGGACTGCGAGGAGGGCGATAATCATGTGGTGCGATCGCGCTACGCAAATACCGACAATAGTTTCTGGGCCGACGCCAAGCGACTGAAGATGGTGGGCAAGCTGGTTGCTGCGGTGATTGAGTTCGGTGTAGGTGAGCTGTTGGATTGCTGCATTATCGTCAAAGAGGAGGGCGATCGCGTCTGGATATCGTAAGACTTGTTCTTCAAATAAATGATGGAAGCAACAGTCTTGACGGTAGGGCTTTTGCGTATCGTTCCAGGTGGCTACCTGCTGCTGTTCGCCTTCTGTGAGCATGGCTAACTCGGCAATAGGGCGCTGTGGATGCGCCACAATTGAGGTTAACAATCTTTTAAAGTGCCCGACCATTCGCTGAATAGTTTCAGGATCAAAGAGATCTCGGTTGTATTCAAATCCGCCGACGATACCCTCAGCCGTTTCGTACAAATCGACGCTGAGATCTAGCTTGGCCGTGATTACGGATTGAGGTAGGCGCTGGAAGGTAAGGCCAGGTAGGTCGAGCGTTTTATTGGATTGATTCTCTAATCTAAATTTAACTTGAAAGAGCGGGCTGTAGCTGAGATCTCTTTCGGGCTGAAGGGCTTCGACTAGCTGCTCAAAAGGGAGGTCTTGATGATCGTAAGCGGCCCAGGTTGTTGCTTTTATTTGGTCGAGCAGGGTTTTGAAAGATTCATGGGGGTTGAGGCGCGATCGCAACACCAGCGTATTCACAAACAAGCCAATTAACCCTTCCACCTCCGCCCGATGGCGATTGGCAATTGGCGTACCGACTGTTAAATCTGTTTGGCCTGTGTAGCGATACAGCAATACTTTGAAGGCGGAAAGCAGGGTCATGAATAGCGTCGCTGACGATTGCTGACCGAGATCTCTGAGCTGTTCGCTGAGCTGCTTAGAAAGGGAGAACTGTTCTACTGCACCTCGATAGGTTTGTAGGCGCGATCGCCCTCGGTCGGTCGGCAGTTGCAATATAGGCTGATTTGCGTCGAGCTGATTGCGCCAGTAGTCGAGCTGACGGTTAAAGACTTCTCCCTGTAGCCAGTTTCTTTGCCAGATAGAGAAGTCGGCATACTGTACGGGTAACGGCGGTAGCGTCGCTGGTTTGCCTATTAGCGCTGCTCGGTAGAAAGTCGCTAGCTCGTGAATGAGAATCTCTTGCGACCAGGCGTCGGCGATGATGTGATGCACCGTGAAGAGAATGACAGAAGTAGTATTTTCTAGCTTGAGTAAAATCACTCGCAAGAGCTGATCATGGCTCAGGTCAAAGGGTTTTTGAGCGGCCTCGATAGCCGCTTGTCTGACGGCTGCTTCTGGATTATCGCAAGCTTGCAGGTCTTTCTGTTCTATATCGATTGGCGTCGCGGCTTCAACAACTTGTGCTGGCTGACCAGCAACCGTGATAAATCGGGTGCGTAGTACTTCATGGCGGCGCACGATGTTGTTTAGGCTCTGCGCAAAGGCTTCTAGATCTAGAAAGCCCTCTACTCGAATCGCCATCGGGAGATTGTATACCGCTGACTCTGTCTGCATTTGGTGGAGGAACCAAAGACGCTGCTGGGCAAACGATAGGGGGATGTTTTCGGGGCGCTGAGTGGGGGTGATTTCTGATCGGGATTGAACACCCTGAGCGCTTTGTGATTGCTGTAAGAACGCGATGATTTCTAGCTTGCGAGCCTTGAGCTGAGCGTTAAAATCTTCGGTCAAAACGGCATCTGGGCCGCTACAGCGCAGGCGATCGCCATCCATCCACAGCTTCACGTCCTGACGAGAAAGCGCGGCTAAAAATGTCTCGATGTTCTGTAGGTTGGATGCTGTATTCGTCAGGCTCATAGTTCTATCTCCTTGTGTCCGGTGGGCGGCTGGCTGTTTGGCGTAAAGCGGCTAATTTTCAGAGCGTCTATGTGAGTTGCGAGCGATGCCAAAACGGGATACTCGAATGCGCTTTGTAGGGGCAGGTCTATCTCAAACTGCTGGCGCAATCGGGTGTTGACTCTGGTGGCACTGAGTGAGTGACCGCCCAAATCGAAGAAGTTGTCGTATATGCTGATATCTGATTGTTGGAGGACGGCTGACCAAATGGATGCGATCGCCCGTTCTGTCTCATTTCGAGGAGGCACTTTTTGAACGCTGCTCTGGTGTTCTGGCTTGTGCAGGGCGCGGCGATCTAGCTTGCCGTTGGCGGTTAGGGGAAGGGCGTCTAAGGCGACAAACAGCGTAGGCACCATCACATCGGGCAGTTTTGCTTTTAGAAAAATGGATAGCGTTTGGATTAAGTCATTCAGTTCGGCAATCTCCCCAACAATATAAGCAACAATCGTCTGATTTTCAGAGCTATCTTTTTGTACAACAACAGCCGCCTGACGAACTGCTGGATGGCTCGTCAACGCTGCTTCAATTTCGCCTAGCTCAATTCTGATACCGCGTAGCTTAATTTGATTGTCTTGTCGGCCTAAATAGTCGATAGTGCCGTCTGGAAGGTAGCGGGCAAGGTCGCCAGTTTTGTAGAGGCGAGCGGGTGAGGGAGCAAACGGATGAGGAATAAACCGCTCAGCCGTTAGCGCTGGCCGATTTAGGTAGCCTTGGGCAACGCCTACGCCGCCGATGTGAAGTTCTCCAGGGACGCCGATAGGGACTGGGTTTAGTTCGCTGTCTAGCAGATAGATTTGAGTGTTGGCGATGGGGCGACCGATGGGAACGGTGGTAGCGCCGGGTTGACATTGCCAAGCGGTGACATCAATGGCGGCTTCGGTGGGGCCGTAGAGGTTGTGCAGGTTGACATTAGGAAGTTGTTGGAAGAACTGTTCTTGTAGAGAGACAGGTAGAGCTTCGCCGCTGCAAATGACGTGCTTGAGCGTGTTGCAGTGGTTGGCTTCGGGCGCTTCTAGGAATGCTGCCAACATACTGGGGACAAAATGAACAACGGAGATCTGTTGGGTTTGGATGAGATCGGCTAAATAAGCGCTGTCTTTGTGTCCGTGGGGCTTGGCAATAACGAGAGTCGCGCCGTTGAGCAGTGGCCAAAAGATTTCCCAAACGGAGACATCGAAGCTGAGCGGGGTTTTGTGAAGAACGCGCTGGCCGACTTCGAGCGGATAGGTTTGTTGCATCCAAGAGAGACGGTTGACTAAGCCCTGATGGGTGTTGATGACGCCTTTGGGCTGGCCGGTTGAGCCTGATGTGTAGATGACGTAGGCGCTGTTGAGCGGGTGAAGTATTCTTTGAGGGTTGGTGTTAGAGGGGTCGGTGTTAGAGGGCTGCGAGTTGGATGACTGCGAGCCGACTGCCATGTCTTTTAATACGGTGGCGTCTATGACTGTGGATACGTCGGCGTCGGCTAGCATGTACGACAGTCTTTCTTCTGGGTAGCTGGGATCGAGGGGGACGTAGGCAGCGCCGGTTTTGAGGATGGCGAGTAGGGCGATCGCCATTTCTAAAGAACGCTCCAGACGGACAGCGACCCGATGTTCTGGGCCAATGCCTGAACTTTGAAGCGCGTGGGCAAGCTGGTTGGCCTGCTGATTTAGGGCTTGGTAGGTGAGAGATTGATGATTAAAAATGAGCGCGATCGCCTCCGGTGTTTTCTCAACCTGTATTTCAAACAAATCTGGCAAAGATTGATCGAGTGGATAGCCGTCTACTGCCGTGCGATTCCAATCGGCAAGCTGTCTTTTTTCTGCCGAACACAGCAAAGAAATATTTTCGAGCTTGTCTTCTGGCTGTTTTACAAAAGCGGTTATAACATTGTTAAGATGGCCTAGCAAGCGACTCACGGCGTCTGATGAAAACCGATCAGCGTGATATTTCGCTGTAAATGTGAGCTGGCTTTCTCCTGACACTAATATTGTTAAAGGGAAATGTGTCCACTCATCGAACTGAATGTCTTCTAGCTGAATGTCTGGCCGAATATCTGATGGAGCGCCGAGCATATCGGCTGAAACGGGATAGCTCTCGAACACGAGCAGGCAGTCGAACAAGCTTTGGCCTTGATTTGTCCAATCTTGTAGTGATCGCAAGGAAACATATTCGTAGTCGGTCGTTGTCGCTTGCTGGTCGCTGAGATTTTGCAACCAGTCGGGAAGGGCGATCGCACCCTCCATCCGAACGCGCACAGGCAACGTATTAATAAACAGCCCCACCATCGACAAAGCGCCTGCTAGCCCGGTGGGACGCCCCGCACAGGTCGCACCAAACACCACGTCTGTTGTATTGCAGTAGCGACTAAGCACCAGCCCCAACGCAGCCTGAACAACAGTGTTTAGAGTGACTTTATACGTTTGAGCGAAGGC
>JBARVS010000509.1:0-6653 GCA_049646385.1 Phormidesmis sp.
GTAGACGCCTCCCAACCCCAGCGCTCTGCTTCTACCCGAGCATTTTGCCTCAGCAGCTCGCGCTCAGCCTTCATGCCCAGCAGCTTTTGGGTCGCGGCGATCGCCCCTTGCTCATCCGCCGGGTCAAACATAAAGCCATTGACGCCATTGGTGACAATATCAGGAATGCCGCCCGCGCAAGCCGCCACTACCGGACAGCCCGCCGCCATCGCTTCTAACAGCACTAGGCCAAGCGTTTCCGTGCGAGAAGGAAAGATAAAGGCATCCGCAGAAGCATAGGCCGCGCCGAGTTCTTCGCCCGCAAGGTAGCCGACAAAATGAGTGGCCGTACCCGCAAAATGTTTCTCTAGCTCTTCGCGATAGGGGCCGTCACCAACCAGCGCCAAGCGAGCCCCCGGAATCGATTCAAGCACAGGCTTAATGCGATCAATTTCTTTTTCAGCAGAAAGGCGACCGATATAGATCAAAATGGGGGCGTCAGGATGACCTTGGGTGAGGCGCGATCGCATGTCATCGCGCCGCAAATCCGGACGAAACAGCTCAGTATCTACACCTTTTTGCCACACCTCCACCCGCTCAATATCATGCTCTCTCAGTTCCTGCTGCATCATCGAAGACGTACATAAGTTCAAAGCCGCCTTGTTGTGCATCGCCTTTAGCAGCTCCCACAGCACACCTTCCAACATGCCCAAGCCGTAATGCTCCAAATACTTAGGCAAATGCGTGTGATACGAAGCCACCAGCGGAATATTCAGCGAACGGCTGTAATAAATCCCGCCCAATCCTAAAACAGCCGGATTCACCACATGAATTAAATCAGGATTAAACGCTTCAATCGCCTCTCTCATTGAAGGACGAGGAAACGCCAGCTTCAGCTCTGGGTAAAGGGGCAGCGGAAACCCAGAGACGCCCTCAATTTTTGCACCCTTGTACTCTCGCAAGCCACCATCCGGGCAAAATACACACACCTCATTACCAAAGCTTTGCAGATGCTCAACGGTGTGCTTTAGGCGCGTCACAATCCCGTCAACCTTAGGCAAAAACGTCTCTGTAAAGATTGCAATTCGCATATTCTTATGTCTACCGATGCCAGCTAACCGTCGGCATAATCTGCTTTTTATCGACCCGGTGCTTATACTTCACCGCCGTATTCAGCAGCGAATCTATCAGCGAATCCGACAGCATATGCGGCTCAAGGCCCAAGTCAATCAGCTTCGTATTCTTCGCATTAAAGTAATGCTCTTCTGCCTCAACCCGAGGATTATCTAAATTATCAATCTCTACGTTCAGCCCCAAGGTTGTGCCCGCATTTTTCACCAGGCTAGCTAGCTCATTAATGCTAAACATTTCAGTGAACTGATTGAACACCCGAAACTCACCTGCATCCGCCGGATTTTCACAGGCAATCTCAATACAGCGAACGGTATCGCGGATATCGAGCAGCGCGCGCGTTTGAGAGCCCTTACCGTAAACGGTTAAAGGGTGGCCCACCGCCGCCTGAATGCAAAAGCGATTGAGCGCCGTACCAAATACCCCATCATAGTCGAGCCGATTGATCAACAGCTCATCCATACCGGTCTCTTCAGTCAGCACTCCGTACACGATGCCCTGATTGAGGTCAGTCGCTCGCAGCCCCCAGATTTTGCAGGCGAAGTGAATGTTGTGCGTGTCATGCACCTTGCTGAGGTGATAAAACGACCCTGGGCTCTTGGGGAAGGGCAGCGTGTCTTTACGACCGTTGTGCTCAACGGTGATGTAGCCTTCTTCAATATCGATGTTGGGCGTACCGTATTCGCCCATGGTGCCTAGCTTAATTAAATGGCACTCTGGCAAATGGTCGCGCAGTACGTACAGCAGGTTGAGGTTGCCCAGCACGTTGTTGGCCTGAGTCATTACCGCATGTTCGCGGTCAATCATTGAGAAGGGGGCCGAACGCTGCTCACCAAAGTGAACAACCGCGTCGGGCTTGAACTGGAGCATCGAGCGCTCCAAAAAAGGATAGTTGTTGACATCGCCAATAAATAGCTCAATGTCTTTACCGGTAAGATCTTGCCACCTTTGCAGCCTAGATTGAATGGGCGCGATGGGGGTGAGGGTTTCAGACTGAAGCTCCATGTCCCAAAGCCGCCGTACAAGGCTGTCTAGGATGGCAACATCGTGACCTTTATTAGAGAGGTAGAGGGCTGTTGCCCAGCCGCAGTACCCATCACCGCCGATTACTAAGACTCTCATGCTGCTCTTTGTGAAACCTTTAATGATGACCTTTGCTGTTGCCCAATTTATCAGGTTTGGGGGCACGGATGCGTAATTTCTTACGGAAGAGAACGAAAAAGCTACTGCACAACAGGGCTGATGGAGTCTCTAACATGTTTTACAACAATAAGAGAAGCTTAAGACAGGTTCGAGTAGTTGTTAATAGATGATTGATTACTTCTTGAAAAACCTCTGCCTATAGCTAGAGATTGAGATAGTGAATACAGGTGTTAAGACTGTGTGAGTTGAAAAACTAACAGGCGGGTTTCTTGATCGCGATCAAAGTTGTCGTCGCTCATGATTAGCAGGGTTTGGCTGCGGTTGGGGGCCGTGGGGCCAAAGGTCATAGCTTCGTAGTTTTGCAGCGGCAGCGGCAGGCTCGCTAGATCGAGGGTGAGCTGTTTGCGAATGGGGCTGATGCTGCTTTGACTGCCATTTTCACTGCGCAGAGAAGCGATCGCGCTAATATCGGTCGCCCCACCCGAAGCAAGCTGATAGAGCTTAATCGCAAAGCCCGTAAACCCGTAAGAGCGTTCTAGCGCTAAAAAGTGACCGCCTTGGTCGAGCAGCTCTATCTCAGAGAGACCGTGAAGAACAGCGCCAGTCGGTGCCAAATCCATTTCATACAGATGCTCAGAAACAATCGTTGTTTGATAGGGGTCGATGGTGTAGTGAAGCAGGCGGTCTTTGTAGGGAATGTCAGGGGCAAAGTCGAGATCTTGCAAAAGCGGGCCTTCTGTCGCGACAAACAGGCGATAGGGCTCATAGACGCCGCCTGTGCCGGAAGAAACGTTGATGGTTAAAGATTCAAAGCCCAGGTTTTCTTGAACGCCTTGAGCTTGCAGAGCCTCAGGCTGAGCTGGCTCAGATTTATCAGCATTGAGTACGCTGTCTGGAATGTAGCGGACTGGCAGGGGCAGCACGGTTTTAAGCTGACCCGTGCCGAGGTCGTATTCACCAATGGCGGGTGCTACCGTGCGAGCAAAAGAGCCCTCGCTCGCAATTAAAAGGGTGCCCGTAGGCGTCAGCGCCATGCCTTCAGGGTCTAGCTCGCCGGGGGCGTAAGGATTGCCCTGGTTGTCTTTAAAGTAGGTGACCGATTCTATGGTAAGGGTGGGGGTAGGGGTAGAAAGGCCCGCAGCGGTTAGGGTGTAGAATCGGGGGCGATCGCGGTTGTCTGAAAGGGCATACAGGCGCGCGCGCGGAATGTCGTAGGCGATCGCCGAAATCCCGCCCACTGGCTCGCCGTCAAAGCTTTGCTCAGCTAAAACCGCAGTGCCAGTCAGCTCTACGGAGAGATCTAAAAACAGCCGCTCTTCAGCGCTTACCTGAGGCAGCGAACAGCTTCCTAATAAGAGCACAATCAACAGCGCAATCATGGCTGCGCTTAGCCACTGGCTGATTCGGGCTTGAAAAGATAGCTCAGACATGGATTAATCGCTGCAAGAAGGGGCCTACGTTCACGATAGATTATCTATGGATGTCGTGAACGGATGCAATGAACCAAGGTTGGACGTATTTTGATCGGGTGCAGCCCGCTGCGGCTGGCCAGACGGTGCTGAATTATTACACGGCGCACTATCGGCACTCTACTCGAACACAATGGCAGCAGCGCATTGCGCGGGGGCAAGTTTTGCTAGATGGCCGACCCGTGAGCGAACAGACACCGCTGAGCCAAAATCAACGGCTGAGCTACCGCCGAGCGCCCTGGCAAGAGCCTGCTGCTGAGCTAAATTTTGAAGTGCTCTATGAGGATGAGGAGCTTTGGGCGATCGCCAAACCGTCTGGCCTGCCCGTGCTGCCCGGTGGCGGCTTTTTGGAGCATACGCTGCTGCATCAAATGAGGCGGCGCTATCCTACCGAAAAGCCTGTACCCGTGCACAGGCTAGGCCGAGGTACGTCGGGCGTCATGCTAGTGGCCAAGTCTCAAGCGGCCAGAGAGCGGCTTTCAAAACAGTTTAGAGTGCGATCGCTCAGCAAAATATATCGGGCGCTCATCATCGGCCCTGCCAGCGTAAACGAACTTGCTGATAGCTTTACCTGCACCTACCCTATAGGCAAAATCGCTTACCCACCGCTTGGCCAGCTATACGCTCATTCCCCCAGCGGACAAGCCGCCCGCAGCGACGGCACCGTATTACAGCGTCGCCTCACCTCAACACTTGTAGAAGTGTCTATCACAACGGGCAGACCGCACCAAATTCGGATACATCTAGCAGCAGCAGGATATCCGCTATGGGGCGATCCGCTGTACGCCCCAGGCGGCTTTCCCATTGCAGGCGGCGCAGCCATGCCAGGAGATTGCGGGTACCATTTGCACGCCCACCGCCTACGGCTTTCTCACCCCCGCACTGGGAAAACGTTGTCTATAGTAGCTGCACCGCCTGCTATTTTGAAAACGGCAGGACAAACGGCAACACCAACTGAGAAAGACCTCGCCTAGTCCCTTAAAAAAATCGATTGAGATGATCGCCAGTAACCCTGACTACACCCTTTACGCGCAGCACGGTTGGGCCGATATTGATCGCGGCATCAGCAGCTTAGCTAAGCAGATAGCCAGCCCTAACGCGCAGGTAATCGCGCCCAATTTAGGCTTTATCAACACCTGGATTCGGATGGCACCCTTGATTGATCGGGTAGAGGCGATCGCGCTACAGCGGCAAGCAGCCTACGCAGATACGCCCATGCGAATTATCGGCCACTCCATGGGTGGGTTAATTTGGCTAGAGGTACTAGCACGGCATCCTGAATGGTGGCCGATGGTAGAGTCTTTAGTGCTGGTAGCCTCCCCAGTCGGCGGGGCTGATTTGAGCCGGATGATAGATCCATTAGCGTTAGGCATCGGCATCGCTAGAGATTTAGGCACAAATCGGCGGGCAATGGCCGAGCGAATTGCGGCTGAGGTACCAACACTGGTCATCGCGGGAGACTATGACGGCGGCAGCGATGGGGTAGTGCCGCTAGAGTGTACAAAGTTTCACCGCGCTAGCTATGTTCAACTCAACAACATCAATCACGACCGGATGAAACAACACCCAGCCGTTGCAGATATCATTCGTCAGTTCTGGCACAATGCGAATCATTTATGCATCCCTGAGCCCGTAGAAAGCTACTGCGATCAGCTAATTCGCCAGCTACACACCATTCCAGGCATGACAGACGCCCACTATCGCGGCTTTGAAAAATCCCAAGTATGCGCCTTACTGCCAGAGGGGTTGGCCCTGCGAACCTGGCGCTCTCGGCTAAATATTCACCATGTGTTTTTATCGAACCCTATGGGAGATTGTCTTTTTGCCGGTTTCGTAGGCTGGCCGCACACAGAAGACCTATACGATGGCATCAGCAAGCTGCGAGCAAATTGCAGGCCGACAGTAGCCAAGTGACCAGTAGCCAAGTGACCAGTAGCCAAGTGACCAGCAGTAAAATGACGACAGCAAACTGGTTTTTATATCTCATCCGAACCCGACACAATGCTTTATACACTGGCATTACAACAGATGTTGCGCAGCGGCTAGTTGAGCATGAAGGTGGCAAGCAAGGCGCAAAATATTTGAGAGCAAAGGGGCCGCTGAAAATTGTTTACGCCGTTGAGCTAGGCAACAGATCTCTCGCTTCTAAGGCAGAGTATCGAATGAAAAGGTTGGCAAAGTCTCAAAAAGAAAAGATTGTTGCTGAAAGTTTAGATGGCCAAAGTCTGTTGAAGTTTCTAGACATGTAAGATGTTGTCAGGCAACAAGGATCGTTGAAAAGCTTTCAAGCTGCCAGACTGTTCTTCTCTATGTCAATCTGTTCTAGGCTATTCTACTTCGATCAATCGTTTGCGCAGCAGGCGGTTCAGTAGGAAGCTTTGTGAGCACGGCCTTCCACAAAGAAAGGAAATCAGCATATCGGATTTAGCAGTACCAGGTTCGGTTAAAGGAGGCTGTAACGCCTCGCCCCTCCCATTTGTATCCGTAGGTGCCGGGGCTGGTCGAGACGCCGATGAGTAAAAACTGGACTGTGGCCTTATCTGGGTTGGGGTACATATGTGCAGTGGTGGCATAATACCTACTAAACCTCGGCTTTTCCCGCTGACAGGAGAAGGTAGGGTAATTAGATAAGTCTTTCATAGCAGGTTCTATGCGCAGGAAACTATTGATCGGAACCATGGGTTCTTTAGCCCTAATTGCTCTTGTGGGTAAAGGACTATTAGTCTACTCACATAGGACTTGTGGGCAGTATTCTATTTTTGAGCCGCCCTGTTCAAAGCTGCTCAGCATTGCCCAAACAGAAGCGCTTCTGCAAAGTAGACAAAGTGCCGTAAAGGAACTAATGCAGGTCAGACCAAATTTTGTTCGCGTCTTCAATAGTCCGCAGGAGCGCTGCCCAGGTAAAAGCCTGATTTTCATTCATCATCCTAG
>JBARVS010000510.1:0-6691 GCA_049646385.1 Phormidesmis sp.
AGCTGCATGGCAATATGAATAAGTGCAAGCCTTGCAGGAAAAACTCACCATGACTCAAAAATCTGCACGCGCGATGGCGGAGCCTTTTCCACGGAAAATCGCCGCTACTCACTGGGCCACCGAACTCACTCAAAAAAGCTTTCTATTTAAGGGCCTAGACTCCAACAAACTGGCCGAGTGCTTGAAAGAAGGAGATTTCTCCTTGGAAAAGCTGTATTCCAGTCGCCCTATTTACACCGCTTATTTACCCGATGCCCCGCTAGATCACCTTTACGTGATTCTAGAAGGCGGGCCTGTGGTGGTTCGCAGCGCGCCGTTGGATCGCATTATCGCGCTCACTTATGCGGGTGGGTGCTTTGGAATGCTGGATTTGGAGCTGGGCGATCGCCACCGCTATCGAGGCTTTCCCAGCCTAGTAGAAGCCTACAAAACGACCGACGCGCTCAAAATCTCAGCCTCTATCATTCAAAAGCTTTGTCACGACAGCGAACCCTTTCAATTACGCTATAGCCTATTGTTTGAGCTGCGTGAAAAGTTTCAGTATCATCTGCTCAACTGCAGCACCTATCCACCGCAGGCTGTTGCCGCCCTGTTGCGAGCCCTCATTTATCAAGAGCGCACCTTAGGCCATCAGCCACAGTTCTCAAAAGACAAGCCTGAAAAAAACAGCGGAATTTTCTGTTTTGACTTACCCGTTGATATTATCGCCAAGTCTTGTCAGCTCAATCATCGCACGGTAGAACAGGTGCTAAAGGGAATGACAAAGGTAGGGCTGCTAAAAGAAAATTCCAAATCTGACGCGGCAGATCTCGTTCAGGTGCGCGATCCAGAAGGCATGAAAGCCGTGTATGGGGCCACGCGAGACAAAGTAGACTGGTGGCCTTTGCGCTGATTATAAAAAAGCGACGCAGGTAGTTAGCCCAGCGCCGCAACAGCTTAGTTGATCCGTAACAGAGAGCTAAAACTACTGTTCGTCTTCGTCTTCAAGCCCTCTAGCAAATACGTCAATGCTTAATTTCTCCAAGCTCGCTAATGCTGCCTGCTGACGTTCCTTTGATCGGCTACTGTCTCCCGATGCTAAGACGGCTTGATTATGAGCTTCATTAATCGCATAGACGCTTTCTTTGAACAAAGTCGGTAACGTCGGAAGGCATTCTTCCACCGCTTTTGAGAGGTTGCTTAGAAGGGCGATCGCCTTGATGTAAGCACTGTCTTCTACTAGCTGCAAGTATATTTTGCATCGGCTGTATTTACCGACTTGCAATGCATACAGAGCTTCTTGCTCTCTAGCGCCGTTTGCAGTGGGTAATTGTCCGCTGAGCGATTGAATGATGCGATCGCCCGTCCAACTCGTCAGCAGATGACACAGCAGCACTTCAGAGCCATTATCTGCCTGGATATCAGTCATTTGCCGTTCAGGAGCAACAGCCAAAATGGTTTCGATCTTTTCTAGCAATTCAATTATGGTATTAAAACTTCTCAGCATTACGTAGAAAAGGGCAGCTATGGAGCCACGCGGAATAGAGTAAACTGGTGACATCTACGTTGATAGATTGGTCGCGCTGTCTATCAGTTCTCTTTTTCTTTTCATGTCATAATTTGGCTATGATACATTCGCCAGAAAACATAGGTATCGCCGTGAAAACATTTACTGCTGTTGTAGAAAGAGACTTAGACACTAACCTCTATGTTGGATATGTGCCTGGATTTCCTGGTGCCCACTCTCAAGGAAAAACGTTAGATGAGCTACAAAACAACCTTCGAGAAGTAATAGAAATGCTTCTAGAGGATGAACTTGCTAAATTTGAAGCCGCCTTTGTGGGTATTCAACAAATTATGGTTTCCTAATTATAAGTAGTATTCCTGTTCTAAAGCCACAGGAAGTTATTCGCATTTTGGCAAAGCTTGGTTTTGTTCAGGTGCGTCAAAAAGGCTCACACAAGCAGTTTCACCATAACGATGGGCGTGGAACAACTGTTCCCTTTCACAAGGGGCAAGACATTTCACCCAGATTGCTACGGCAAATAGCAAGTGATATTGAGCTAACTATAGAAGAGCTGCTAGCAGCTCGATAGACGGCACCGACTATACATTGGGGCCGAAGTAGGTAGATGTAAAGCTGCCATGCAGCCCATAAGGAACATGGTGCTTCAGGTTTAGCTTTGCAATTGGGCCAGTGGTGATGTCTTTAGCGTTGAAAATAGCGAGTTCTGTGCGGTTGTGTTCGCTGTTATAGAGCCACAGCAAAACCCATCCATCATCCTCATCTGTTCCATTGGGCCTTGCCACAAACAGCGGCTCGCCACCAAACCCACGCGGGGCAGCGCTCCAAACCTGTTCTTCACCCGTTTGCATATCTCGCTTCAGCAGCCCTTGCAGCGGCGTAGTGCTGTTTGGATCGTGAGCCACCCCAATGTACAAATACCGATAGTCTCGCCCTACCTTTTGCGGCTGAATGGCTGGAAATTCGCAGTATCGCTCAATCGGCACCGTAACCTCAACCTGCGCTGTGGCTAAGTCCACCGTAAATCGCCATAGCTGGCTAGCTGGCACATGGTCAAAATCTACTTCGCTATAGTCTTTGGCATCACCAATATCAGGAAACTCGTCGTAGCAAATAGAGTCTAAAACAAGCTTGCCATCGGTTTCATAGGCATTAGCATGGTGAAAAACAAAGCAAGGATCGGTCTCAAAAAAGCGAACTTCACTTTTGCCATCGCGAGGAATTGCAACAATCTTGGTAGGCTGCTTAGCGTTGAACTGGATGCATTCGGCTGCGCCCTTGAGCCCAAATACAAAGGGCAGCGGGTTAAAGCTCACCGGGTTTTGGACAAAAATGCAGTAGTTGGGCGTAATCGCGAAGTCGTGCAAAAAGGCAAAGCCAGGAACTGAATGGCGATGATCTTTAGCCAAAGTACCGTCAGGGCGAAACTCAAAGATTCTAATCGTGCTAGAAAGTCCGGCCTTTACGCCAAAGGTGACCATTCTCTCTTCGCCTTCGCAGTCAGCATCAAACTTGGGATGGGCGGAAAAGGCTTCTCCTTCTTGCAAGATGCCGTCTAGATGATCGAGGCCAAGGGTTTCAAGCGTGTTGGGATCGAGCCGATGAGGTTCGGCGGCTTCCCAAAGAGCGAGCAGCCTGCCACCCCAGTAAACAATGTGGGTGTTGGCAATATTTTTGAGGTTGAGATCAAAAGCGTTGGCCAGCCAGCCGCCGGGTTTTTGGGTGCCAAAGACGCCTCGGTATTCGGGCTTGCCGCTTTTTTGCTCGGCTAGGTAGCCTTCGGTGCGGACAAAGCGGTTGCGGTAAAAGGCTTTTTGTCGGGCGATCGCCACTGAATTAATCATGCCATCGCCATCAAACGGATGCCGCAGCCGATAGCCATTAATGTCCGTTAGCCCAGGGCCATTGCGAAACACCGTACCCGACAACTCAGCCGGAATTTCACCTTCAATATCATCTATCCAATAGTCAAACTCTTGGGGCTGCGATTCGTAGCCATTTTGCCAGTCTTTTATATCAAAAGAGGCGGCTGAATCGACTGTTGAATCGGCTGTTGAATTTTGATTAGGTGAGGAAATTGTTTGCATAGGTCAAAGGGTTGATTCTCAAAAGGTTGATGTTCAGTAAATATGCTCAGATGTCTAGCCCGCATGTTCAGTCCAGACATCCAGCTCAGATATCTATAAAGCATTTAGCAAGATATCTGCCACCGTCTACAGCGTTATGTCTAGCCGTACGGCCAAATCTTCTTGAGCTTCAGCAGAAGCGGCTGCCAGCGCTAGCGCTTTTTCAGGCAAAGCCTCTACTGGCTCTGGCTTGACATCATCACCAGCGTTACCGACTGCCGATGTCTCAGGCAACAGCTTCAGCAGCGGCAACGGCAACAAAGTAGAAACATTGGTTAGCAGTACCAGCAGCCACAAGTTAGTAAAGTCGGTTTCGGTGACTGCTAGCCAGTGGGTCAACAGCGCGCCTAGCTCATGGGAGAGCAGGCCAGCTAGGTTAACCACCGACATCAGCAGCGCAAATAAAGTTGCTTCTACACCGGGCGGACATAATCGCGCTGAGAGTACGAGCACAGGCATAAAAGCGATTTGCCCCGCCACGGTAAGGACTAAGCTATCGCCCAAGCTAAACCAATGATCGTCAATGCCAAGGGCGCGATTGGCGTGAGTGACTAGCAGTAGCGCAGTCATGCCCAGCGCAGCAGAAATGACTGTAGACCAGCCAAATATTTTGCGAAAGGAGACTTCTTTAAGAAAGCGCTGAAAAACCCAAATGCCGATGAGTGAAGCAAGGCTAGTGACCAAGCGCAGACGCCCTAAAAACTCGGGCTTAAAGCCCAGCTCGTTGGTAGAGAAAAAGAAAAAAGCCGAGTCAGCGGTGGGCGTGGCCTGCCACAAAAACAAGAATAAAGCAGGCATCCAAATCGCTTTTTGAGACACTGCGCCTTTGAGCAGCTTAATTTGATTGGCCACGACCTTAAAGTTCGACTGCTCGCTCACCGGATCTTCACTGATGAGCCAAGCAACGCCACAGACAATCAGCGGAAAGGTCGCCGTAATGCAAAAAATGACCTGAGTGCTGGTGTGCTCTAGCAGCACTCCACCTAAATAAGCGGTGATGAGTCCGCCTGTTGCCGAAGCGCCCCAGGCCAATGATTGAAGCGTGCCTGCTTCGCCCTGCCCTTCGTCTCTCACGCGCTCTACAACCAGCGAGTCAACGATGACATCAGAAATGGCGACCGAGAGCGAGCTGAGCAGAATGGCAAGGGTGGCTTTGAGCGGGGTATCTACCACAGTGCCCATGGCTAACCAGGCGATCGCCCCCAACACCCCCGACAAAACTAGGTAAGGCCGCCGCCGATAGCGAAAAATCGGCAGTCCGTCAGACAAAAAGCCAAACACTGGCTTAATTGTCCAAGGCAGCGCCGAAATCCCCATCAGCGCCGCAACTTCAGCAGGCGAAAGCCCAATGTCATCTTTTAAGAAAAAGCTCATTGCTAGGCGAGCTAGCCCTAAAATTCCCTGCACAAAGTACACGGTCAAAATCGCGCTCAGCTCTAAGGTGAGCGGCTGACCTAGCAAAATCCGCCGCTCAATAAATCCTTTTAGTATTCCTAAAGTCGTTGGGGCTGTCGGTTTATCTGCGGTTTCATCAGCGAACCGCTCAGAGGTCTTTGACTCTGCCATATTAAGAAATGTAATTCCAACCCCTATGATAGCCGGATTCTCATAGTCGTCAGACAGATTTATCTAATTGCCTGTCTAACCACCTGCCTGATCGCTTATCTAATCACCGTGCGATAGCGGCGTTAGCTCCGGCTGTTGGGCTGCCTCTTTTTTAACCCCAAAGTATTGTTCCAGCACTTGTTTCACCATCGGCGCAGCAAAAGAACCACCGCCACCGCCCGAGTGCTCGCCAAAGGCAACCACCACAATCTCAGGCTTATCGGTAGGGCCATAAGCGCCAAACCAAGTGTGAGATTCTCTCGGCGGGGCTTCAGCCGTACCGCTTTTACCCGAAATCGGCGGTAGGGCCGGGTCATTGACTGCGCCACCTGTACCATTAGTCACCACCTCACGCAGGCCGTCTTCTAGCACCTTCACCGTAGAAGGCTTCATGCCCAAAGACGTCCGCCAGCTCTTAGTAGATTCCTCATTCATCACAAAGTGAGGTGTCACCCTATCACCACCGTTGGCAACGACTGCAAACATCACGGCAATCTGCAAAGGAGTCGCCAGCACATTGCCCTGACCGATAGAAGCATTAATGGTATCGCCCAAATACCATGGCTCATTCATCACCTCACGTTTCCATGCCGCATCAGGCACAATTCCTTTCTCTTCCTCAAAACCTAGCTCAATGCCTGTGTGCTCTCCAAGTCCATACTTGTGCATCCATTCCTGAAGGCTTTTTTCACCCACGCCTCGGCCTATCTGATAAAAAAAGGTGTCGCTACTCATCGCTAACGCACCTCGAAATCCCAGCGGCCCAAAGCCTGCATTATTCCAGTCCCAAAACTGAATGCCGCCGAAATTTAAAAATGCATAGGTCGGTAGCACAACCTCTGGATCAAACTTGCCTGACTCCATCCCAGCAGTTGCTGTGATTACCTTAAATGTACTCGCCGGGGGATAGGCCCGTAGCGCTCGATTTAACAGCGGGTAGCCGTTTTTAGTAATCTGCGCCCACTGTGCTTCGGTGATACGGGTAGAGAACAGGTTGGGATCAAAGGTAGGTCGACTCACCATGGCTCTTACGGCCCCATCGCGGGGGTCAATCGCCACGATCGCACCAATATGGTCGCCAAGCGCTTCTTCAGCCGCCTGCTGTAGCTTCAAGTCTAGCGTTGTCTGTACGTTTTTGCCCGATTCAGGCGGCTTTTCACCAATGATGTCAAGCACCCGTCCGCTGCTGTCTACTTCTACCTGCTGCCCGCCCCATTTGCCCCGCAGCGTATCTTCTAGGGCCGCTTCTAAGCCCATTTTGCCAATGACATCGCCCAGTCGATAGTCTTTATCTTTGAGGTCTTCAAGCTCGGTGTCATTGAGTTCGCCCGTGTAGCCCAGGACATGAGCCGCCAAATCGCCACGAGGATAGTTGCGGACGGCCTCAGCTTCTACTCGCACACCAGGAAGCTCTGAGTCGTACTCAGCCAGGGCTGTAGTCTGCGCTGAGTTGACC